>DATNOY010000789.1:0-4977 GCA_036703495.1 Coleofasciculaceae cyanobacterium | reverse complement strand
GTGCCAAAAATCCAGCCTCGTAGCCTTACCCCCGTTGCCTTCAGCAATCGGTTAAATCGCTGATGGTGGCGACGGGGCACCAACCGTAAGATGCCACCAATCAATGTAGAAGGGTCATATGCCATGTAGAGCGCGAGGATCAGCGTGGCGAACAGCTCGATTGTAGCTCCAAAGGTTTGTCTGAGCAGCAGAGGGAACACACCCAAAAGCTGATCTGTAAAATTCCGAAACTGCGCTAGCCCTTGAGATAGATCGGGCACAAAGCTAAAACTGTTATGTAGTCTTACAGAGAGTTCAATCAAGGAGTTAAGATAATCTGGAAGTGCGACTACTAACTGCTGGGTTTCATCAAATAAGCTAGGCAGAATCACAGCGACTAGAAAAACGCCAAATCCTCCAATCAATCCCATCAAAATTAGGACAGCAATCCAGCGGGCTTTGACTAATCTTTGCAGCCATCGCAGTAAGGTCCTCAAAATCACCGCAATCAGCACCGCAATTGCAACCAGTTGCAAAACCGGAAGCAGCTGGTAAAGAATATAGAGGGCAGCGATTAGCATTACGGCTAAAGGGGCACCATGAGTTAATCGATGTCCCAAAGTATCCTGGGTTCTAAGAGGCGATTGATTTTCCTCAGGTTCCTGATACATACCGCTGCTCAATTTCCTTGGTAGAGTAATCTGCTATGGATGATTTTGAAATGGACAATGCTAATCAGATTCGCTGATCGATCGAGAGTTGCTAGAGAGCGATCGCGCTTCTACAAAAATCTTCTTAATTTTAGGATGTTGGCTACGAATGCTGAATTCTAAATGGTTGATGGACTCAGCCACCTCTTCCGCAGATAAATGTTGATGAAACTGAATTTCAAGATTCAACAAAATTTCTTCGGGCCCCAAATGCAAGGTTAAAACGCGTTGTACTCCTGCCACTGCCGGATCTAACTGAGCGATCGATCGGATGCTCTCGACTGTGAGAGGGTCAGCCCCTTCTCCAACTAATAAGCCTCGGCTTTCGTAAGCCAGCCAGACTGCCACGAAAGCCAAAAGTGCTCCAATGACAATGGAAGCGATACCGTCGAAGGCAGGATTGTCAAATAGGTGCTCGAACAGTACACCCAAGAAAGCAATAATTAAGCCTAGAATCGCTGCTGAGTCTTCAAAAAGCACCGTAAAGATCGTAGGATCTTTACTAGTTCGTACGGCCTGCCACCAGCTTTGCTGTCCGATAGAAGGCATAAACTCTTGAAGTGCGACTCTCCAGGACAAACTTTCAAACACGATCGCTATCCCCAGCACCACATAGTTCCAGGTGCCATCCTCAATCGGATTTGGATGGATCAGGTGGGTGATGCCTTCATACATGGAAATGCCGCCCCCTACCGCAAAAATCAAAATGGCGACAATCAGCGTCCAGAAGTAAAGCTCTTGACCATGACCAAACGGATGATTACTATCGGCAGGCCGCTGGCTGCGCTGAATTCCGTAGAGTAACAGCAGTTCATTGCCCGTATCAACCAGGGAATGAATGCCTTCAGACAGCATGGCAGAGCTGCCCGTTAGCGAAGCAGCTCCAAATTTGGTAATGGCGATCGCTAAGTTTGCCGCAGTTGCTGCATAAATCGTTTTTTTAGAAGAACCAGATGTCATGATTTCTCACATCTACTGGTTTGACTTTAGAGGTCAATCCCAAATATTGCGTCTACCAGATGAAGGAATTAGGAAAACCGCTTAAAACGCTAAACGCGGGTAAAGGCGGGCACAGATCAGCGTCAAAACCGTTGCAGTGGCACATAATACAGCAAAATTTAGCCCAAATCCGTAAACGCTAGTGCCATTGACTAGCATCAAACCCCGCAGTGCATCCACCTGATAAGTCAGCGGATTGAGATGCGAGATGATTTGTAACCAGTGTGGCATGATAGCGATCGGGTAAATCGCATTGCTGGCGAAAAAGAGCGGCATCGTCATTAATTGCCCAACCCCCATCAACCGCTCTCTTGTCTTCACTAAACAAGCCACCATTAGCGAAAATAGGGAAAAGCAGGCGGCTCCCATTAGCACAATCACCAGAACGCCCAACAGCGCCAGCGGATTTAGATTCAGATGTACGCCCAGGCAAAAGGTGATCAGATAAACAATCACGACCTGTACTAAACTACGCACTCCCGCAGAGAGGGCTTTACCGAGAACGATCGCTGCTCGGGGAATTGGGCTAGCCAAAAACTTGTGAACAATGCCTAAATCCCGTTCCCAAATAATCGTCATAGCGCTGAAGATGGCCACAAACAGCACGCTTTGAGCCAAAATCCCCGGCGCGAGAAAATCCATATAGCTGAGGCTACCTGTCGGTATTGCCCGCACGCGGCTGAACACTTGTCCGAAGATCAGCAGCCATAGAGCAGGTTGTACCGCTCTTAAGAACAGATCTGTAGGATCATGAAGCAGTTTCCGAACCTCGACCTCCGTGATCACCAGCGTTTTGACGACGAGATTAGCGATCGCCCCCAACGGGCTGTTCCAACGAACGGAGATCGACCTATCCCAACCGTTGAGCGGTGCGCCTGAGTCTTGACGTGTCACGATAATTTCCCCCTGTTGCTAATTGGTTGCCCGTGTAGTGAATGAAGACATCATCCAGCGTTGCGTTTTCTTGAGGGAGCGAGGCTTTTAGCGCATTAGGGGTATCAATGACAACGACCCTGCCGCAATCCATAATGGCCACGCGATCGCACAAACTATCTGCCTCTTCCATGAAGTGAGTTGTTAATAGGATCGTCATGCCGTAGTCCTTTTGCAACTGCTGCATCAACTCCCATACAGCGCTGCGGGCCAGGGGATCTAATCCTACAGTGGGTTCATCTAGAAACAAGACAGGCGGCTGGTGCAAAATTGATTGAGCAATCTCTAGTCTGCGGATCATGCCGCCTGAATAAGTGCGCACCATGCGGTTGGCAGCATCTTGTAAACCCATAAATGCCAAGGCGTCTTGAATGCGCGATTTGAGCGATCGCCGAGGAATATCGTATAGCTTGGCGAAGATTAGCAGATTTTCGTAGCCCGTTAAGGTGCTATCTGCAGAGAGCGCTTGAGGCACATAGCCAACCACATGACGCACTTGTGTGGCTTGCCGCACCAGATCAAAACCGGCAATGCGAGCCCGCCCCGAACTGGGAGGCAGCAGGGTGGTCAACATTTTAATGGCGGTACTTTTACCTGCGCCATTAGGGCCCAATAATCCAAAGACCTCGCCCGCTGGCACGGCAAGATTCAAAGCATCCACGGCCATCACCTTGCCAAACTGCCGGCTGAGCATTTGGGTTTTAATCATCAAGGGGCGATCGCGCTGCTCAGGCTCCAAATTAGCAGTCTGTTCAGTTAAACCATCCATTTCTTTCTATCCTTCTAGTGTCCTGGCTGATGTCCTGTCCAGTCTCCTGGCAGCACCGTTCACGGGCAGCGCACGCTTTGAAAAGCTTGACGCTATCAAGCTCTGGATCAAATTCTGTACCCAGCGCTGCCCAAACGGAATCCACACTCCGCCGCACTGCAAATTCAGACTGCAAATTCTTAGCCTAGATTAACGCAGAGCTAGCGATCGGATGGGGTGTCTCGGTCAGCTTCAACCCACCCGTAAAGTTGAGCCTGTAGAAGGCTGACCCTACAGAACTGGAAGCATGCTAAATTTAGTTAGCTCAACTAACTATTAGTTTTACATATATTCTGCAGGCGTATGTAATCTGGAACTTAAGATTTGTAAACTCAAGATCTTCCGCCTTGCTGCGCAGGGGGTAATCCTCAGCGCTATCCCTGTAGCCGACCGGTTCACCCGGTTCAAGGGATAATTGATCCAGGGTTGCCCACCCTATCTATATTTCTAGGAGATTGGCGATTGCATGAATTCAAACCAGCCCTTTCAGGAAAGCCCATCAACGCAATGTGCAACTGAACTCATGGAAACCATTCCTCCCATCATGCAATTCATCCGGGCTGAAATGCGAAGTCAAAGTGCATCTTTGCTATCAGTGCCGCAGTTCCGAGTTTTAGCCTTTTTAAATCGCCATCCTGGGGTATCCCTCTCGGAAGTGGCAGAACATTTGGGAGTAACGCGAGCGACGGCTTCGGCAATGACCGATCGCCTGGTGCAGAGGGGGTTTGTTAGCCGCACAGAGCATCCTCAGGAGCGTCGGCAAGTTGTGCTCAATCTCACTGAACCTGGCTCTGTCCATCTGCAGCAAAGTCGTGAGAAGACGCGAGATACGATCGCCGGGCTGATGCATAACCTGACGGAGGAACAGCTGGTGAGCGTAGCGGCAGGATTGGCGGTTTTGAGGAAAGTGTTTGAATTTACAGGTTCTTAAGCGGTACCATTTGCTAAGTTCGCAGCTATATCTCTAGAAATATCTCTGATCTAGGATCTTCAAAGAATCTAGATCCTTGGCAATATAGGTTTAGATAGTTTCAGGCGGTATCAACCTTGCTACCTAAAAAGCAACAGACTCCTCAAGGGGCAAACAGTTCATCTTTTACTTGGTTCCATCGCTTATCAAAGCACAATCCTTTAACCTTGTCCCGCTGGATCGTCTGCTGGGCAGCTATTGGCGTGGGTAGCGGTTTATTTGCCGGACTGTACTGGAATGTGTTGGAATATTTGACGCACCACTTGCGATCGTTTCAGGGGATGAGTCTTTTGGTGATCATGCCGTTGGCTGGACTGCTGATCGGACTGGTGATTCACAAGCTGGGCAATCCGGGTGAAATTAGCTTGATCGTGGATAATATCCATTCGCGAGGCGGTCGGATTGATACGCGGGAAAATCCATCCATGATCCTGTCATCGCTGATTAGCATTTCGGCAGGGGGTAGTCTCGGTCCAGAAGCGCCTATGGTGCAGGTGACAGGTTCTTTTGGAACCTGGGTTGCCGATCGCTTGCATTTGACCGGAGAACGGCTGCGATCGCTGAGTTTAGCTGGGATG
>DATNOY010000788.1:0-3772 GCA_036703495.1 Coleofasciculaceae cyanobacterium | reverse complement strand
CTTTTAATAACATCTTTTTTAATAACATCTATAACTAATGACATCTTTAATTAAGCATGGAATGGTTCTTTAAAAATGCGTTATACCCCATTAAGCCGGTTTCAAGGAACTGTGTTGGGTGCAGCAATGGGAAACATCTTGGGCGTGAATTGCGGCGATCGCCCTGGCTCAGCTACCCCAAAATTCTGGTCTGAAGTTACCCATTGGGGATTTCAGCCGATTTTGAATCAGCCACCCCCACATGGAGCAACCTGGGGCAAAGTGGCTGTCGAGCAAATGCGTCACTTAATTCAGGGTCAGCTCCTCCAGGATCAGCCGCTCAAGGCGGAACGGGCTGTTCCAGATCTGTCATTCCAGAGTGAGCCAGTGGCTTTACAAAACCAGGAATTGAGCGAAGGATTGGCGATCGCCACCCTTCCCCTGGCCTTGTTTTATCACGAAGATCTCAACTTACTCAAGCAACAGATCCATCTGACGGTGGCTCAGGGGCATCCTCCAGAGGCAGAACTGGGGGCGATCGTAGTCAACTATGCCATTGCTTTAGCCCTTCAAAACCGACTGCAACCCAATAGGTTAATTCCTCAGCTGCTAGCAGAGTTACAGCTGAGGCAAGACCATCCCGTTTTGGCAGAACAGCTGACTCAAGTCCATCAAGAGTTAGCTGGGCAAGCTGCTGTAGCCTTAACGGATGCCCTATCAGTGCCTTTCTGTTTGAAAGAGGTAAGCCCGATTGCTCTTGCTTTCTACGCTTTTCTCAGTACATCAGAAAATTTTCGCCTTTCACTGTTGCGGGCAGCTCAGCTGTCTTCTCCTTCTGCCTATGCCTCTACCCTGACTCTAACGGGCGCTTTATCAGGTGCCTATAATGGAAAAGCAGTTTTGCCTCCAGACTGGCGCAAGGCACTTCGTAGCGTTCCAGAGAATCGATCGCCCCTCTCTCTCTTGTGGGATGTGAAATCTGAGGCTGAGCTTCTACACTATGCTCAGGCGCTCCTTGCAGTTTGGTCAGGAATGTATGATTCGACGCAGTATCTTCAACATTCTAATAGGTTAACGGTCGTAGGAACTCCCCGCGCAATTCGGGATTAAGGCAATTGACTTCATCCAGGTGCAGCCTGAAGATACTATTACTGGAAAGTCGCCTACTGAAAAAATTGCCTACTGGAAAAATCGCCGATTTTGAATCTTTATTAGGGAAATCTTAATGAAAGAGCAGTGAATTCACTCCGTATCGAGGAGTTCTGATGTATATCTAGTGTATAAAATCTTACTCTTAAAAATCCATCTCTAAATCTTTTGTGCATGGGTATAACAACTATTGCCCGCTTGATCAGTAAGGTTGAGTTTCTTTCAGCGGTTAACTGTGACACAGCTTTTGGTGTAGCTAATGAAATCCCTTCGATCGTTGACCCGGCAAATTGCTCAGTGGCGACGGACGCGTTCTTCCCCAGTTGCTTCACCTGCTTCATCAAACATGCTTAATAGCTCGGTAGAGAAATTCCTCAAGCAAGTGGGGCGCTACGGCAAGTCAGCCCAGAACTGCTTGAAGCCGGAGTTTTTAGCTTCAGTGCTGCGTCCTAATTCGCTGCGGCGTAAAACCCATCCCAATCAGCGGGTACAGGCGCGGATTCTATTTTTAGTGGCTACGCTCTCGCTCACTAGTGCCATTGGCTATCGGTTCTATGACGAACCCCAGCTAGATGTGAATACGATCGCCCCTCAAACTCTAAGAGCTACTGCTTCTGCCCGTGTGGTAGACACAAAAACCACAGATTTCAACCGCAAAGCCGCTCGAACTGCGGCTATTCCTGTCCTGACGATTGACCAAACTACGAATCAAGAAATTTATCGATCCCTGCAACGGTTGATTGACCGAGGCAATAAACTGCGGCAGGAAGCGGGCTCCTTTCCATTTGTGGATCCTTCTGTGTTGTCTACTGAAACTCAGCAGGTCTTGCGGCAAGCTGAAGACAAAGAGTGGGGATTGGCGATCGCTGCGGCTGAGGGAACCACGCCGATCAGCCTAAAGCCTTCTCGCACAGTGACTTCTAAAGCACCGGGCAATGCGACAGAGAAATCCCAGTCGGTCAATACCCTCCTGCAAATTGCCACCATTGAGCTGCAAAACTATCGCCGGGCTGCTTCAGCAGAAGATCTCTCTGCCCTCAAGGAGGTAATTAATCGGGCCCGCCGCCGGTATGCCAGTGCCCGCACCATGCTAGTAACCGATGCAGCAAACAAGGCAAATACTTCGCCAGATTCTCTATATGACGAAGCCTTGCTGAAACTGACGGATGCTGAATGGAGCAATACTCAAACGACAATTCGCACCATTTTAGAGCGCATTCTCAGGCAAGGGATTGCACCCGGTATGCCGCACACCTTGCTGGAAGTGGCAGTCAAGACTCAATTGGATGAAGCAGCGCCACCGGCGGCGGCAGGGCTATCCACTCAACTGTTGATGAGCGTCCTGAAACCGAACCTTGTGGAGGATCAAGAACAAACTAAGCGGCTGGCCGAACAAGCGGCTCAGTCTGTGCAAGATGTAGTGGTCGAGATCCGTCAAGGTGAAGTCATTGTTGGAGCCGGAGAACCCATTACTCAGGAAGATTTTGTTTTATTAGATCACTTTGGCATGAGCCGTCGCCGGATCAACTGGCTGGGATTGCTGGGCTTTAGCAGCTTAGTGGGAGGATCCGTAGTGATATTCCTGCTGGTAGAGCGGCGATTTCATCCGGGGTTGCGTCGTCGGGACCATTTGCTGGTGCTGCTGCTGACGTTGAGTACTCCCTTAACGGTAGCCTTAAATATTCCGGCAATGAGTTTACCCGCAGTTGGCTTGCTGGTTGGCAGCTTTTATGGCTCAGCGCTGGGGGCAACGACGGTAGGGCTGTTGAGCTTGATCTTACCAATTGGCATGGAAGTTTCTTGGACTAACCTGCTGGCTAGCGCCATTGGCAGTCTGCTAGGAGCGGTGTTTGCGGGCCGATCGCGATCGCGGGAGGAGTTGGCCTTGCTGGGCGGTGCAGTCGGCATCACGCAAGGGGCTGTGTATCTGATTCTTACCCTGATTTTAAGTACCGCCACAACGCCGGTTTGGTACATTGTGCTAACAACTGCGGCATTGCAAGGATTGATGGCCATTGCTTGGAGTATTGTGGCCCTGGGGATTAGCCCTTATTTAGAGCATTTGTTTGACCTGATTACCCCCATGCGGCTAGCAGAGCTTTCTAGCCCTAACCGGCCGTTGCTCAAACGATTAGCCTCAGAAGCACCAGGAACCTTTCAGCACACCATGTTTGTGGCATCTTTGGCAGAAGCCGCCGCTCGCGCTTTAGGCTGCAACGTGGAACTCGTGCGGGCGGGAACGCTCTATCATGACATTGGCAAAATGCACGATCCGCTTGGCTTTATTGAGAATCAGATGGGTGGACTGAATAAGCATGATCTAATCAACAACCCTTGGAAAAGTGCAGCGCTGATCAAAAAACATGTCAGTGAAGGAATTGTCATGGCGCGTAAATATCGCCTACCCAAAGCGATCGAGTCCTTTATTCCAGAGCATCAGGGCACCATGTCGATCGCCTACTTCCATCACCAGGCGCAGCAGTGGGCTAAGGAAGACCCCGGTCTTGTAGTCAAGGATGCCGACTTTTGCTATGACGGACCCATTCCTCAAACGCGGGAAACGGCGATCGTCATGCTGGCAGATTCTTGCGAAGCGGCCTTACGCACCCTCAAAGATGCCTCTCCAGAAGAGGCGCTGGCAATG
>DATNOY010000787.1:0-2010 GCA_036703495.1 Coleofasciculaceae cyanobacterium | reverse complement strand
AGCTGCCGAGATTGTGCAGCAAGCTTTCATGCGGGAAGGGATTCGGGTTGTTCTCCAGTCGCAAATTCAGCGGGTAGAGCAAACGGCTGAGGGCAAGGTAGTTCACTTTGTGGCAGAGGGTCAGGAGGAGGCGATCGCCTTTGATGAAATCTTGACCGGAGCCGGACGCACACCCAATGTTGAAGGGTTAAATCTGGAGGCGATCGGAGTGCAGTCTGATCCCCAGCACGGCATTATCGTCAATGACTACCTGCAAACCACCCAGCCCCACATCTATGCGGCCGGCGATATCTGCATGAACTGGAAATTTACCCATGCTGCTGATGCTGCAGCTCGCATTGTCATCAAAAATACGCTGTTTTCACCGTTCGGCATCGGTCGCTCCAAGCTCAGCAGTTTAGTCATGCCCTGGGTCACATACACAGACCCCGAAATTGCCCATGTGGGACTATACGAGCAGGAGGCGCGTGACCAAGGCATTGCGGTCAACACCATCAAAATCCCGTTTAGCGAGGTCGATCGGGCCGTTGCCGATGGTGAGGAATCGGGCTTTCTCAAAATTCTGCACAAGCAAGGCTCTGACCAAATTCTGGGAGCCACTATTGTGGCTCGTCATGCTGGCGACATGATTAGCGAAGTGACAACGGCGATCGTCCACCAGATTGGACTCAGCAAGCTCTCTAGTGTCATTCACCCCTATCCAACTCAGGCAGAATGCATCAAAAAAGCGGCTGATGCTTACCGGCGGACGCTTCTCACCCCCCGTTCTCAAAGCTTGCTCAAGCTATTAACGAAACTGTCTTAACCTGCCGTAGCAGGACTTTCAATGCTTGTTAATCTGCTGGTTGATCCTTTGAGCAACTTGCCCAACCCACTTCACCGGTTCATAGACACCCCCGGACACTGTCACATCTATGCCATTAATCTTCGTTTAGACACAGTACATTCAAAAGGTAGTTCCCTCGACTGAAGCTCCTGGCTCAGCGTCTGCAAAAGTCTAAAGCCTGGAGATCACGACTTCATCCTTTTAATCCTTTGGGATGAGACCGAAATTCCAAGACTTATACCTTACTGCCTTGGTGCTCAGGTGAGATCGGTTCACACTGGTATCAAGCTCAGCCTCCCTCGTCAAACTGGAAAGACTATGGCATCCATTGCCCGCAAAAACTTGTTTGAAGACATTCCCCGCCTTTTGATTGCACAAGCGGGGATCATGTTTGCAGTGAGTTTGGTCACGATCCAGACAGGGATTTTGAATGGATTTACCCGCTCGACTGGAATTTTGATCGAGCGCTCCAAGGCTGATATTTGGGTGTCAAGCAAAGACATGGTACAGCTAGAGTTGACCTTGCCCATGCCTGCTAGCTATGTGCAGCAGGCTCAGCAAGTTGCAGGGGTGCAGCGTTCGGAAGCATTGCTACTGGGCGGAGGAATCTGGCGCAGTCCCAAGGGTAAGATCACCTCAACTCGGCTGTTCGGTTTTGATCCGGCAGGGCAGTTGTTCAATCCGTTTGAGGTGATTCAAGGAAACTTGAAAGATTTAGAACAGCCTTATACGGTGATTACAGATGAAACCAATCTAGATAATCTAGATGTTAATCAGGTTGGTGATACGGCCAACATTGGCTCACTCCGTGTCAAGCTGGCTGGGCTCACCCAAGATACCCAATCGATCGCCTCTGGCAATTACCTGTTCATGTCCTTAGCCAATGCTAAGGCCTATAGCACAGGCAATCGTACTTCTAATCTGGACTGCCGCCTGCAAAACGGACAGTTTCAATGCACAAATGTGTACGAGCAATCGCCGAGAGCCAACTCTAACGAGATTCAGCCGACGCCGCTGACTTCAACGGATGCCATTACATATGTCTTAGTTCAAGCCAAACCTGGGCAAGATCTGCAAGCTTTGAAGCAAAGGTTGGAAAAAGCGTTGCCAGATACCCGCGCCTACACTCGCGAGGAAATGGCAAACCGGACGCGCAATTATTGGGTGCAGCGCACCGGAATCGG
>DATNOY010000786.1:0-4604 GCA_036703495.1 Coleofasciculaceae cyanobacterium | reverse complement strand
CTGATCACGTTACCGTTAAAGCAACTGGCTGTATGAAACGGTGTAAAGAAGGGGCAAATTTGGTCATGCCCGATAAAAGCCGTCATAGTCGGGTGCGCCCTAGAGAAGTAGCGGCTTTGGTCGAGCGGCACTTTCCCTCACAACTCGCCTCACAACCTGCCCCAGAGTCAAATCTAGAGTCAAATCTCGAATCAAAATCAATGGCGATCGAGGTAGGCAGGGTTTAAGCTTCGTGTTTGAGCAGCCAGCGGGGGCGATAAGCCGAGGTAAAAAAGCTTTTACCGACTAACGCGTGCAGAGTCGCTATGATTATTGAGGAGTGTGAAGGTTGCTCTCTTAAGAGATATCTTGCTCAAGAGAGTCCCGATCTCCTTAGCCAATCTGCAAATTCAGACCCCCGACGACCGAACCTATGTACCTATCACTCTGGCCCGGCAAACCCTACCCCTTGGGAGCCGCTTGGGATGGAAAAGGAACCAATTTCGCGTTGTTCTCGGAAAATGCTACCGGCGTTGAGCTGTGCCTGTTTGACAAAAAAGGACGCGAAACTCGACTGCCGCTCACCGAGGTCAGCAATTTTGTCTGGCACTGCTATGTCCCTTCGATTGGTCCGGGACAACGATATGGGTTCCGAGTTCATGGTAAGTATGCTCCAGATCAGGGCTATCGGTTTAATCCTCATAAGCTGCTGATTGATCCCTATGCCAAGGCGATCGAGGGCGATATTGAGTTTGGCAAAAAGATTTTTGGCTACGACTGGGATCACCCAGATTTAGATTTGTCCTTTTCTCAGGAAGACGATGCCCATCTGGTTCCCAAGGGCATTGTCATTGATGAAACTTTTGACTGGGAAGATGATTTGCTGCTGCAAACGCCCCGGCATGAGTCCATTATTTACGAACTTCATGTCAAGGGGTTTACTCAGCTGCACCCCGAAATTCCGCCGGAGCTGCGCGGCACCTATGCAGGCTTGGCGCATCCTGCCGCTATTTCCCATCTGCAATCGCTGGGGATCACCGCCGTTGAGTTGATGCCAGTCCACCACTTCCTGGCTTTTCCAGGGCATCTGCAAGACAAAGGATTACGCAATTACTGGGGCTACGATTCCATTAACTACTTTGCGCCTTACTCGGGCTATAGCTCTAGTGGCGATGCCGGACACCAGGTGGTTGAGTTCAAGCAGATGGTGAAAGCGCTGCATCAGGCAGGGATTGAGGTGATTCTAGATGTGGTGTACAACCACACAGGTGAGGGCAATCAACTGGGTCCGACGCTGTCGCTGCGAGGCATTGACAACGCTTCCTACTATCGGGTCGTGGAAGGTGATCCCCGCTACTACATGGACTTTACCGGCTGCGGGAATTCGCTAAATGTGCGGCATCCGCAGGTCTTAAAGCTGATCATGGATAGCCTGCGCTATTGGGTGCTGGAAATGCATGTAGATGGCTTCCGGTTTGATCTGGCTTCGGCGTTGGCCCGCGAACTGTATGCCGTCGATCGCCTGTCTGCTTTCTTCGATATCATCCACCAAGATCCGATTCTGGCCGATGTCAAACTGATTGCCGAACCCTGGGATGTGGGTGAGGGCGGCTACCAGGTGGGCGAGTTTCCGCTGCTGTGGTCAGAATGGAATGGCAAATACCGAGATACCGTGCGCGACTTTTGGCGAGGCGATGAAAGCCTGATTGCCGACTTTGCCTATCGGTTTACGGGTAGCTCTGACCTGTACCAAAGCAATGGTCGCAATCCTAGTGCCAGCATCAACTTTGTGACGGCGCATGATGGCTTTACGCTACGGGATCTGGTGAGCTACAACGAAAAGCACAACCTGGAGAACGGGGAAGATAACCGCGATGGCGAAAGCCACAACCGCTCCTGGAACTGTGGGGCTGAAGGTGAAACCGATAAGCCTGAAATTCTGGCGCTGCGCCAGCGTCAGCAGCGCAACTTTTTGGTGACGCTGATGCTGTCTCAGGGGGTGCCAATGCTGCTGAGTGGCGATGAAATGGGGCGATCGCAGCAGGGCAACAACAATGCCTACTGTCAAGACAACGAGCTGTCCTGGCTCAACTGGGATTTACAGGAAGAAAACGAAGCGCTGTTAGACTTTGCCCGCCAGCTGATTGACTTTCGCCGTCAACATCCGACCTTCCGTCGGCGCAAGTGGTTTCAAGGGCGGGCCATTCATGGGTCTACAGCCAACGATGTTGCCTGGTTTAACCCAGACGGCAGCGCCATGCGCGAGGAGCAGTGGAATGAAGGCTTTGCCAAGGCGATCGCCATCTTCCTGAATGGCGAAGAAATTCCGACTCCTGGAGAGCGCGGCGAACGCATTATTGACAATAACTTCCTGCTGTTCTTCAATGCTCACCATGCAACCATTGAATTTCTGCTGCCCCAAGGCTTGCGCCACTTCGAATGGGAAACCCTGATTGATACGCGTGAGCTGCGCTTCGTGCAGTATGGCAAACGCTATCTGGATAATCAGCCGATCTCTGTCCTGGAGCGATCGGTTGTGGTGTTGCAACGGCTGGGATAAGCTAATTTCGTTATCTACTGCCCTTCGTGGACTTTTTCTGTGGATACAGCAGTTGGCTAGGGGGAACCGTATAACTGCTCTGTCGTCAGACGGATCTTGGTTGTACTTTTGTGAAGACTAAGGTTATTAAGATTATTACAGTCTAAGAATTGTTTGAAAAAACCTGATTGGGTTGAAGTGATCACCCTGGATTGCGATCGCTTGTCCCTCTTTGCCTTAATACCTGTTCTTGACCATTCACCCTCAACTCCAACTATGCAAGTAGGTTCCTGGTATCACGGTAACGGTCGCTGCACCTTCACGGTTTGGGCCCCTCTGTTAGACCAAGTTGCCGTTCATATCGTTTCTCCCAAAGAGCGGCTGATTCCCCTGGAGCGACAGGCGCAAGGCTATTGGCAAATCGAAATTGATGCTGAACCGGGAACGCTTTATTTTTATCAGTTGAATGGCGAAATCGATCGCCCTGATCCTGCCTCCCACGCTCAGCCAGAAGATGTCCATGGCCCTTCAGCCGTTGTCGATCATCGGTTTGCCTGGACAGATACCGCCTGGCAAAACGTGCCCTTTGCTGAACTGGTGTTTTATGAGCTGCATGTGGGCACCTTCACGCCAGAGGGCACCTTTGAGGCGATCATTCCTCGCTTAGCTGAGCTGAAACAGCTGGGTGTGAATGCGATCGAGCTGATGCCCGTTGCCCAATTTCCGGGCTCGCGCAACTGGGGCTACGATGGCGTCTATCCTTACGGCGTGCAGATGTCCTATGGGGGATCTGAGGGCTTGAAGCGCCTGGTCAACGCCTGCCATGAGCAGGGCATGGCGGTGTTTTTAGATGTCGTTTACAATCACCTGGGCCCAGAAGGAAACTATACGGCCAACTTTGCTCCCTATTTCACCCACAAGTACAGTTCGCCCTGGGGTGATGGCATTAATCTAGATGGGCCGCACAGCTATGGTGTTCGTAACTACTTGATTGAAAATGCGCTGTATTGGTTTCGCCAGTACCACATGGACGGGCTGCGGCTAGATGCGACGGATAATTTATTCGATTTTGGGGCCAAGCATTTTTTGAAAGAGCTGGCCGAAGCGGTTGAGCAACTGTCTCACCAGCAAGGGCGGTCGGTTTATCTGGCAGCCGAAAGTGATCTCAACGATCCACGCTGGGTGCGTTCGGCTGCGGCAGGTGGCTTTGGGCTAGATGCTCAGTGGAATGATGACTTCCACCATGCGGTGCATGCGCTGCTGACGGGCGAAACGTTTGGCTACTATGGCGACTACGGTCAGCCTGAGCAGTTGGCCAAGGGCTATGCCAAAAACTTTATCTACACCTGGGACTTTTCGGAACGTCGCCAACGCTATCACGGGGGCGATCCCTCAGATTGTTCGTCTAGCAAATTTGTCGTGTTCTGCCAAAACCACGACCAGGTAGGGAATCGCCTGAGGGGCGATCGCCTCTCTCATCTGATCTCCTTTGAGGGACAAAAGTTAGCTGCCGCCTCGGTGCTGCTGTCTGCCTCGGTGCCGCTGCTGTTCATGGGTGAGGAATATGGCGAAACGGCTCCTTTCCTCTACTTTGTCAGCCATACCGATCCGGAGTTGATTGCTGCCGTGCGTCGAGGGAGAAAAGAAGAGTTTGCTGCCTTCCATGCTGAAGGCGAGGCCGATGATCCGGAGTCAGTGGAGGTCTTTCAGCGTAGCCAGCTGAACTGGGATTTGCGCCACACAGGACAGCACCAGCTCCTCTGGCGGTTTTACCAAACGCTGTTGCAACTGCGTCGGGAAATCCCGGCCCTGTCCCATCTCGATCGCCAGAGTCTAGAGGCTGCGGCTATTCCTGGAACAAAACTCGTTAAGCTACGGCGCTGGCACAACAATAGCCAGGTATTGTGTCTGCTCAACTTTGATTCACAGCCGACTGAGGTGACGCTGACCCTCCCGCCTGGCACCTGGAAGAAAGTGCTAGACTCGGCCGCAACGATGTGGGGTGGTGGTGGTTCAGATTTGCCCGATATTGCGCCAACCGAAAGGGGTACCCCGGTTTCTCAGCAGGTGCTGACAGTGCCGCCCC
>DATNOY010000785.1:0-2847 GCA_036703495.1 Coleofasciculaceae cyanobacterium | reverse complement strand
GCATATCCTCAATCAATTGAGATTGTGCTTTGGCACTTCGCTCGATAACTTCTAACGCGCGAGCACTGGCTTTCTCATCGAGCTGACGGTTACGGAGAATTTGCGCCCATCCTAGCATCGTGTTCAACGGGTTGCGGAGTTCATGAGATAGGTTCGACAAAAATTCATCTTTGGCGCGGTTGGCAGATTCCGCTTCTTGACGAGCAGACTGTTCCTGGTCCAGAAGCTGCGATCGCTCGGTTTCAAACTGCTTGCGCTCAGTGATGTCTTCGATCGCCAACAAAATTCGTTGCGTTTCTCCGGTTTGAACAATCTTCCATCCATTCACCAGCATGACTTTGGGCCCAATCCGCTCAAAATTATGCTGCACCTCAAAGTTTTGCAGACTCGTATCGTTGGTGAGAACATCATCTAGTCGGGATCGCAGCGCGGGAATATTCCACTGACCATTGCCCAAATCAAACAGCAGCGTCTGCGCGGTTTCAGAAGCAGCCACCTGAAACGTGTCATAGAACGCTTGATTGGCGGTATTCACCCGAAGATCAGGTTCCAGCACCAGCAGCGGCACTTGCACCGTTTCGACGATCGCTTCGGCATAATTTCGGGCGGCTTCAAGGGTGGCGGCACTGCGCTTGAGGGCATCAATATCGAGCAACACCAAAACCACACCGTCGATCTGGTTTTCACTGGTGCGATAGGGGCGCAGCCGCAATGTGTACCAATGCCCTCCCTGGGTTTGTACCTCTAGCTCTTTCACGCTCAGAGTTTCCAGTACCTCCAAAAGCAGCGATTCTAAGTTTGGAATGTTGAGATTAGCTCTGATGTCGCTCAGGGGTCTCCCGGCATCCCCCGGAATGAAGTTGAATAACCGCTGTGCCATCGGCGTAAAGCGGCGAATGCGTAAGTCATTCGTCAACATCAAAATCGGGATATTAATGCTTGCCAGCAAATTGGTCAGATCATTATTAACCTGATGTAATTCCCCATTGCGGCTGCGGAGTTCTTCGTTGGTCGTGTTGAGTTCTTCGTTGGTTGCCTGTATCTCTTCTTTGGCAGTTTCTAGCTCCTCATTGGTGCTTTGCAGTTCCTCATTGCTTGACAGAATTTCTTCATTGGCAACTTTGAGGTCTTGATTCGTATGCTCCTGATCTTTGATGATCGCCTGCAAATACTCCTGGGTTGCAGCTCGTTCCTGCTTGGCAGCGTCAAGTTCTTCCCTGAGCTGTGCGTTCTCCCGTTCCAAATCCCCTTGCGGAAGATCCGGCTGGATCGGACTAGGGGAGCTACTGGCGAGGGGTGCGTCTTCAAACAGCACTAAAAAGTGGGATGCGTCCGTTATTGGAACTTTAAAGGGAATCACCTGAAGGTTGACAGCTCTCGAATACTCGCGCAGTGTCTCAGGACGAGAGTCACCCTCTTCCAGGCGGAGTCCATTCCGGGTGACGGCTATCTCTTGCCGTTGCGCTTGATAAATAGCGGCGCGTACCTCAACCAGTAAGCCATCTCTTAATAAATTAAACAGGTTGAAGTTTGCGGCTCCAGAAACAAGTTTCAAGTAGCGATCGACGTTTCCTCGAAATTGCAGCACCTGCATTTTGTCATCAAGCACCACTCCCACGGGGGCGTAATGCCTGGCAATCAGGTGATCGACCTTTTTCTCTAAGTCAAACTCCTCAGGCAGATCGGGCATAGGGTGGCGATCGCTCACCTTCGTCAACGGATAGCTGCTCGGAATCAACGAAAGCATCGGACGAGTCGCAGTGAGATTCTTGGCGTAAAGCCTGTACTTTTTCTCAACTAACGTAAATAGGTATGACGCTTGACCAATGCTCTCGGCAGTGCCCAACAGCAGAAATCCCGATGGGTTGAGACTGTAATGGAAGATCGGCATAATCCGCTTTTGCAGCTCATCTCCCAAATAGATCAGCACATTGCGGCAGCTGATCAGATCAAGATTAGAAAAGGGTGGATCGCTGCCTAAATTTTGACGAGCAAATACACAAATTTCACGCACCGTTTTACTAATCTGAAAGCGATCGCCCTCGATCGCATGAAAAAACCGACGGCGGCGTGCCATTGACATTTCCACCATTTGATTCTCAGCGTAAATGCCTGCTCTGGCTTTATCGATCGCTACTTCGCTGATATCTGTTGCAAAAATCTGGATAGGAAGTTGGATGGCGTGATCTTCCAAAAATTCCAGCAGGCAGATGGCGATCGAATACACTTCTTCGCCGGTTGAACAGCCTGCGACCCAAATTCGAATGGGTCTGTCAGTAGACTTGTTTTGGGTAATTGTGGGAAAGACTCGTTCCTTCAACAGGTCGAACGCTGCTGGATCCCGAAAAAAGCTGGTGACATGGATCAAAATTTCTTCATAGAGCGCTTTAACTTCTGCTGAGTGTGTTTGGAGATAGGAAACATAGTCTGCTAAGTTCTCCAGCTTATATAGCAGCATTCGTCGCTGAATTCGCCGATCGATCGTGTTGGGCTTATAGCGGCTAAAGTCAACCCCTACATTGGAGCGTAACAACGCAAAAATCGTTGCCAAAGCATCCGCAGGTTGAGGTGATTCTTCTGTCAAAATAGGCGGCAGTGGACAAGCCAGCATGGGATTGCGGCTCAGATTTACCAGTTCTTCAGCAATCTTTGCAGGCGGCAACACAAAATCAACATTCCCGGTGGCAACCGCTGTGTTCGGCATACTGTCGAATTGGGCGGTGTCTTCACACTGAGCAAACGTCATGCCGCCAACGGTCTTAATCGCCTTCAGCCCTAAAGACCCATCGCCATCCGCTCCCGATAAAACGATGGCGATCGCTTTGCGTCCGCGATCGGTTGCCAGCG
>DATNOY010000784.1:0-5032 GCA_036703495.1 Coleofasciculaceae cyanobacterium | reverse complement strand
CAGGTGCTGAAACTCGTCAGCTGAGAGCAGTTATGGCTCTCCTTTGCTGTTGAGACGGGCGAAAAACAGCAGCGGATCAAGGGGGGTGCAAATGACATACTCTTGGTCTTCAAAGAAGAACGATGCCAGCTGTTGAAATTGTTCAAAGTTAAGCTGCCCCTGGTCATCTTCAATATCCAGGGTGATGATATCTTCTTCTGCCACTTCAGGCAGATCCCCACTAGCCGTCAGCGTTAGGGCAGTGCGATGAAGAATCAAATCTTCCTCTGCTAGAACCGCTCTTGCGGTAGCAAATATAGATTCCAATTCTTCTTCTTCAATATCTACTAAGACTTCATCATCCTCTTCAGACTCATCATCATCTTCCCAGGCGAACACTTCAATGGGACTATCAACTGGAAGGAGTAGAACATATTCCGATCCTTCAATGGGCAGGGATCGTTCGACATAACATAGTAGCGATCGCCCATGCTCGTCCGTCAAGCTAACTGTTGGCGCATCATCTTCCATGTCTGTTTCATCCATTCCCAAATTTTTTCTCGCCATAGTTTCAACTCAGACACTCTATAAGGTTGATCTGTCCTGAAAGACACTCCCCAAGTATCTCGCAATCGGTGCACAACGGGTTAGAGAGTTGAAGATTGGGTGGAAGACTTATAGGTGGAACACTTATAGGCTGAACATTTATAGGCTGAAGACCCAGCAGAGGCGGGGAGCTGAAGCAGAACGGCGGCTAAGCCAGAAAAAACGGCGCTGCCCTTCATCCGGGTATCACCCACCTGCTTCCTTTTGCCGCTGGCTGCGCCGTTCATCTAGCCACTGTTGCAAAATAATAGCGGCTGCTTTGCGATCGATCAGCCCTTTACATTGAGCTGGCGATCGCCGTTCAGCTTGTAGAAACTGCTCTGCCTGCACAGAGGACAGGCGTTCATCCATATATTCCACAGGCAACTGCAGCGCTTGGCTGAGGCGGTTGGCAAACTTTTGCACCTGCTTAGCCTGAAAGCCAATAGAACCATCCATTCTATAGGGCAAGCCCACCACCAGAATGTGTACCTGCCGTTGTTTTACTAGATCTCGAAACTGTTCAACATCCTGTTGGAACGATCGCCGTTCAATAGTGGTCAGCCCCGTAGCAATTAGGCCAGTGCCATCGCAGCCCGCCACACCGATGCGTTTGCTACCGACATCCAGCCCTAGGGCAGAAATGCGATCAGAGGCAGAACTCATAGCATCCTGCCAGAACAAAGCTTAAGTTAGACCAGAGTGCAATCCGCAATTTTCTGCCTCAATCCACGGGAGTTTCCGTTCCGTCCGGCAAATCGGCAGGCAAAACCTTCTCCGACTTAGCCTTTTCAGACTTAGAGACAGGCGGCACAGCGTCCGTTGCTTCCTGAGGAACCGGATTGACAAACGAGAACCGACCTGGCACAGGTTTACGGCTAGGCTGCAGATTTTGCAGCACCTCAGACAGCTGTAGACCTTCTAGCGCCACAAAGCGGGATTCGCGTAACTTGTGCCAGACGGAACGCGACATCAGCAGGCTGTGCTCGATTCGCGTTGCGCCCATTTGCTCCAGAAACTCTTCGCGCTCCTGTTGATAATCCGTAGAGGATAGCTGCAGAGGCTGATCTGGAAAATCCCGAACCAGGCGAGCCATTTGGGCGAGCAGTTCTGGGTAGAGCCAGGTATAGGCAGGATGAACGGTCAACTCTGCTCGGTGAGGAGAAGACCCATTGCGACAAAGCTGAATTCGAAAATAGCCAATGGCAGCTTTACGCTGAGGTTCAAACACATACCCACTAATCGCTTCAGTTTTTTTGAACCAGTTTTTCAGGCTCTGAGTGATGGAGCTAAACAACCCGGTTTTAAAGTCAATCACATGCCGATCAAACACCTGCCGCACCAAAGGCGGCATAGAAACTGTGTCTAGCTGATGCAGTAAAACCGCATCGGCATTGCTAACCGGCAATAGATTGGGCAGGTCTGGCTCGCGCTCCGACAAAGCAGCTAGCGTTTCGGGCGCGATGGACCAATAGGTCATGTGGGCCAGAGTTTGAAACCCATTCTGGCGATAGAGGGCCAGCGTAGAAGAATCATTCACGTTGACTTCAATCAACCAAGTGCGCGCTTCCCAAATCGCCTGGAAGCAGTGGCGCAGCAACTGCGAACCAATATCACTAGGCAGGCAGTGAACCCCGTTGCTGAGGGCTGCCTGACTCACGGCTACTCGCTTCACTCGCCAAGTGCTGCGCGTCTTGTTGAACGGCGCAACTTGGATCATGCCGCAAACACGAGATGCTTGTTCCGCCACATAGGCGCAGAAAAAATACCGTAGCGGATTGGGGAACAGGCTCAGGCACTTAAACAAGCCATACCAATGACGGATGGCCTGCAGCTGTTGCCCTAGATCCACATCATCGCTATCGTCTGCATCTAGTTCAGCGGCGGTTAGATCGGCGATCGCCTCTAAGTCGCGACGCTGAAACGAGCGAATGGTCAGAGTTGAGGTTGAGGGAAGAACTGAAGTCATACTTCCAAGATAACCACGGTAATAACGAATAAGGCGAATTTCTACTGAATTTCTACTTAAATATCAACTCCATCAGGTGGTCGGTCGAATCAGGACGACCGGCGTCTGCTCATCGGCATTACCTGCTGGATTGGTGATTAGCGCTTGCTCCAAAAATTTCTCGGAAAGTCCGGAAGTCGCTGCCAATATTTTAACTGCTTTCAAGTCATTCGCGTCTACGATAGCGGCGGACAGCCCTGTTTCTTGCTGAATTTGCTCCACCACCTGCTGGGGGTTTTGGGGTCCTAAGACGATGAATTGATCATAGGGCGGCAATGTGCCGGTAACGTCATCAATTAGACGGGCCTGTTCTCCTGCCAATTGGTAGAAGACACCCGGCTTGTTGAGAAACTTTTTGGCGATCGCCCCGATCGCAAAGGCATAAAACACTCGCCATGCCCCCACCACATCGACCAACGTCTGCAAACCACAGGCCGTTGCCAGGCTAGAGGTAGGTAGGAAGAAATAGCAGAGCCGCTTGGCCAGCCAGCCCGGATGCACCTCTGTAGGGTGCCGAAACCGCCCTTGCATCAACGCCAGCGGCGTCTCGCCAATGGTCACGACATCGCCAGGCTGGGCATGAGGCAGAACATAGCGCCGCACCACCTCTACAGGGTTGTCTAGATGAGTCAACAGGTGCGTGCGGATCGGCAAGACATCGGCGATCGCCGTAGGACGCCAGCGCTGAGAATCTTCAACTGCCGGAAATTGCAGGGGCACAATGACATGACGGATTTTGGGAACCCGCCCACCTGGACCATAGGTGATGCATCGCACCCGCACCCAAGCCGACTGCAGAGCAGCAAGATCTTCTCCCCGAATCTCCAGCACGATTTGCAACCGAGTAGGGATGCGCTTGACAATGTAGGCGAACCAATAGCCATCCTCGCGGGCCGGCGCATCCGGATGGCAGGAAATGACGCGCAGATGGGTGGAGACATTGTCTAGGCTGCCTTTAGACAATAAGGTGGCATCGGCTTTTAACTCCGGCACCATCACCTCAAACCGCTGAGTATGGTTGATTAATTCCAGCTCTCCCACCAACCGATAGTGGTCAGGTTCATAAATCGCCAGATCCCACTCTCCGGACGTAATTTCCAATAAATTGCCCGGACGACTGCGAAATTTCGCCTCGAACCAGAGCCAACCGCAGGCAATAAGGATCACCAGAGCCGCTAAGACCATCCCGATACTGTTTGCGATCGTCACAATCTCTCGTCAACTTCTCTATCGTCAAGTATTCATTAGTCAGTCTATAGAAATCGGCCACATTTGCCGCAATGTTTTGCCGAATGTCTTGAAAAGAGACAAAAAAAGCGCGCTTAACAGCCTGAGAAAGCTGGAAGACAGGCGGCGATCCCTGCGGGGATTGTTGACCCCAAGTTAATCCTGAATAAATTTCCACTAAGATTAAGCCAGTGTTCCAATCTAGCAGCTCAAATCCAGCAGCTCAAAATTTAGGCGCTTGAAACACAAACGCTTGAAAATTACGTCTTCAGTTTGTAGCCAGTTTGCAGCAGGATCGGCTAGTTGCGATCGCCCATTTCAATTCCGGAACCCTAGTCAAGCAGCTTGCGATGAACAGTGAGCCACCCGCAACCAGTCGGGGAAGTATTTTAATCGTAGATGATGTACCGAACAATTTGGTACTCCTGTCGCGCTTGCTCACTCAAAAGGGGTATAGCGTCAGGGCCGTGAAAAGCGGCAAATTAGCGTTGGAGGCAGTGGAGATTGCGGCACCTGAGCTAATCCTGATGGATATTTGCATGCCCGAAATGGATGGATATGCCGTCTGCCAGAAGTTAAAAAACAGTGATCACACTCGGGATATTCCTATCATCTTTATCAGCGCCTTAGATGAAGTGCTGGACAAAATCAAGGCCTTTGCGGCCGGCGGGGTAGACTACATTACCAAACCTTTTCAGCTAGCAGAGGTGCTGGCGCGGGTAGAAACCCACCTCACCTTACAGCGCCTCCGACAAGAACTGCAGTTGCAAAATGCCCGACTGCACCATGAAATTGCCGAACGTCAAAAAGCAGAAGACAAGTATCGCAGTATTTTTGAGAACTGTTTGGAAGGGATTTTTCAAATCACTCCTGACGGCGGGTATTTGAGCGCCAATCCAGCCTTGGCAAAGATTTATGGCTATCGTTCGCCGGAAGACCTGATGGACTCGGTCACCGATATCCGTAATTTGTATGTGCGCCCCGGTCGGCGCGAAGAACTGAATGCCTACCTGCGGCGCTATGGCGAAGTTGAGGACTTTGAGTCACAGGCTTACCGCAGAGATAATCAGATCATTTGGATCTCGGAAAATGTGCGAGCTGTCCGCGATGCTGATGGCGGGGTGCTGTACTACGAAGGCACCGTACAAGACATTACAGAACGGCGGCAAACTGAAGCGGAACTGCGGGTGTAGCGGCAAGAAACTGAGCGGTTGCTGCTCAGTATCTTGCCCC
>DATNOY010000783.1:0-2414 GCA_036703495.1 Coleofasciculaceae cyanobacterium | reverse complement strand
GGAGTTTTTTGGCAGCTAAACCGGCTTGTATAGAAATTAATAGTTGCTTTAATGCCAGGTATATAAAAACGGGGATCGTTTCCAGATAACGCTTCCAAAGACGTTGTGGCTCCTGGACTAGGCGGTATAACCACTCAAATCCTAGAGTTTGGAGAAATTTTGGAGCTCGTTTATAAATTTCTGCATAAACAGGAAACGCCCCACCCAAACCAATCATCACCATTTGTACTTTATTTTTGTTTTCAGCCATCCATATCTCTTGTTTGGGACAGCCCAGCGATACCAGTACAATCCCGGCACCACTTTCGTTTAGCTTTTGCACGATCGCCGCATTTTCTTGGGGAGTCATAGGACGAAAGGGAAGGGGCTCCATTCCAGCAATTTTGAGATCAGGAAATTCTTGCTTTAATCTAAATCTCATCCGCTCAAGAATAGCGGACTGTGAACCTAAGAAAAATAGGCTAACTCCCTCTGAGGGAGATAGTTTACAGAGTGCCGAAAGCACATCTGGACCTGCAACTCGCTCTTGGGCAGATGCACCCATTAACCTCAGCATCCAGACGAGTGGCATCCCATCTGGTGTGACTAAATCTGCTTCTTGAAGAACAGAAGCAAATTGAGGATTTTTGTGGGCCTCAATCAGCATATGAACATTCGCAATACAAACTACCTTACTGAGACCACATTTTGCCCACTTCAACACCAACGCAACTTGATCTTGGAAAGATAGAGCAGCCACAGGAAACCCAATCACGCTCCGGACAGGTAGAAACTCCTCTGCACTTAGCATTTCAAGCCTTCCTTGTTGAGTAACAAATTTCAATTATTCCAGTGGCTCTGGCTAAATTTTCACCACCCTATCTTCGAGCCAGTCAAACAAGCCTTGGGTAAAAAGCTCACTGGATGCAGATCTTTTTGCTAATAAGATGGCATGAAATTTATTAAGACAGAACACACCGAGTCAATACAGAGTCAATACAGACTGTTAGATTAGTCTCTCAGTAAATCTACCTGATATCCCATGTTAGGTTTAACATTGACGTAAAACTTAAGCATAAGCGCCTAGATCTCTACGCATAAGCTCTGCATCCGCACACAGACCAGAAAGTCACATCAAGAAAATTTCAGGAAAATTCTGCTAATAGTATAAGGATGCCCAGTGCAGATCGCAACAGGGAAATAGGATAAGATGCCGGTTAGCATCAGGGCATTTGTGTCGAAATTGACACAAAGAATAGAGTAACTAGAAAAGCAGATTGCTCAATTAGAGCAGGTGAACTGGAACTTAGGGAGTGCCTCGCAAGCGCCTTCACAAGCAGGAATAGAGGGATTTAAAGCTGGAGCTAACGAGAAGAACGGGAAGAAACAGGAGTTCCAACTGCGTCACAAAGGGGATCAGCAGCTTTTATATGTCCCAAAACCATATAAGAACACTGAAGAGCATTATCTAGACAATTGCTGTGAATATGGCAGAGCCTTATTGGGGAAAGACCTAGAACCGCAACGGGTTAGGATCATCATACTGCCACCGTTACAACTCGTGGTGTAGAAACATCGATCCCATGTTTGGGAGTTGCGAGACGGGCACCTCTGCGTTCGATGCGGAGATTCTTCACGGCAGCAGCACTTAGGAGATGACTGAGCCGCTAGCCCTGAGCCAAACGTGCGGTTAAAGCCTACTTATTGGGTTTTATGCACTCGACAATGCCAGTCTCGAATTTTTTGAACTATTTCTACTGGGGGGGTCTGTAGGACTTCCACAGGGCGTGGGTTCAATTGTCCAGTCAACCCATACTGAATTAAACCCAGGTACTCTCGCAGCACAATCCAGAATTTTTCTGAAAGTGTCAGTTGGGTTGGCAACGAACTAAGGTGAGGGATGACGTGAAACCCGAAACTGCGAAAAGTGAGAAAAGAGCGCAGCATATGCGGTGCATCTGTCACTAGAAGAATGGTTTGGATACCCTGAGGATGCAAAATTGCATAGGCAAACTGGGCATTTTCTTCAGTCGTCTGAGAGCATTCTTCTCCGTCTAATCGCTGCTCTGGTAGTCCCATTTCTTGCAGATTCTGCACTATGGAACGGGCATCCAGCATCCCACTGGCGAAGATTTCAGGAGCACGGTTGGTTTGCCATAGCCTCTGCACGGTGGCAACACGCTGATCCCGAAACGGATCGCCTCGTCCTAACACGACGATCGCATCTACTTTCTCACCAGAATCCTGGGGCAGGGAGATTGTCAGTCCCCACAAGGCTATGCCTAGCCCCAATGGCGAAACTATCAACAATCCTGCAGCTGTGGCCACTAAAGGTACTACTAGCCGCCGTTTCCACTGCCGCGAACTGATTAACCACAGCACCCACAACAGTGCTAAACCAATCAGGACTTCCATGCTGGCTCCATGAATTTATC
>DATNOY010000782.1:0-9079 GCA_036703495.1 Coleofasciculaceae cyanobacterium | reverse complement strand
TTGGGTAGAGACATGACTTATGACTCTCCTGATTCACGCATGATGAACTTGGTCTTAATCGGCAGTTTAAAAGAAGCAAGTCGCATTGCTTCGCGGGCCGTTTCTTCAGGCACACCAGCGATTTCAAACATAATCCGGCCGGGCTTAACCACCGCCACCCAGAATTCTGGGTTACCCTTACCAGATCCCATCCGCGTTTCTGCTGGGCGCATCGTCACTGGCTTATCTGGGAAAATACGAATCCAGATTTTTCCGCCCCGACGAATGTAACGCGTCATCGCACGACGGCTAGCTTCAATTTGCCGAGAGGTGATCCACGAAGGCTCTAGAGCCTGCAGGGCAAAGTCCCCAAAGTTGAGTTCATTACCTGCGGTCGCCATACCCCGCATGCGTCCACGCTGCTGCTTACGAAATTTAGTTCTTCTAGGACTTAACATGACGAATACCCTTTAAATACAGAAGCCATCAATCAGAAATTGAATGCCAAAGTAAGCAGCTACCCTTCATTAGAGCGATCTTCATACTGTTGGCGACGACGTTGCTGCTGCTGTTGCTGACGGCGACGGGGTTGAGCACCTGCAGGAGCAACTACTTCTTCCTGACCTGGAATAATTTCGCCCTTAAAGACCCAAACTTTGATGCCCAGAATTCCGTAGATGGTTTGAGCAGTTTTATAGGCAAAGTCTATGTCGGCTCGCAGCGTATGCAGAGGCACTTTGCCTTCGCGAGTGTATTCTGTGCGAGCAATTTCTGCGCCGTTTAAACGCCCACTGACTTGAATCTTGATGCCTTCAACACCTGCCCGCTGAGCCCGCTGAATTGCCTGCCGGACCACGCGACGGAAGGAAACCCGGCGCTCTAGCTGTTGAGCCACATATTCCGCAATTAAGCTAGCATCCGCGTCAACGCGGGTAACTTCCACAACATTAATCCGGATTTGGCGATCGCTATCCCCTAATGCCTTTTGAAGTCCAACGCGCAGTTCTTCAATGCCTTGCCCACCTCGACCGACCACAACGCCAGGACGCGCTGTGTGGACTTCCAAATCAATCTGATCAGCTTTACGCTCAATCCGGATTTGAGAAATGCCGGGGCTTTCAAGACTCTTCAGTTTCTGAGGATTCTTTTCAATAAAGTTGCGGATCGTGTAATCCTCTTGCAGAAGCTTAGGATAGCGATCAGAATCGGCAAACCAGCGAGATTTATGCTCCTGGGTAATGCCGAGACGAAAGCCTACTGGATGAATTTTCTGTCCCACGGTGCGTCCTCTGAAATACAAGCAATGAATCTAAAGTGAATTATTCTTCGTCATCGCCTGCACCAGGAGCAACGGCGATTGTGATATGGCAAGTCGGCTTACGAATTTGATAAGCCCGACCTTGTGCCCGAGGGCGAAAGCGCTTTAAAACAGGCCCTTGATCAGCAAACGCTTGACTAACCACCAAATCAGATGGCGTCAGTCCTTCATTATGCTCAGCGTTTGCGACCGCCGATCTCAAAACCTTGAGGATAGGATCGCATGCCCGATAAGGCATGAATTCTAATATGATCAGGGCTTCCCGGTAAGAACGACCCCGAATTTGATCCAGAACGCGGCGCACCTTATGAGGTGACATCCGAATGTAACGCGCAATTGCTTTGACTTCTCCAGTCGCAGTAGCCATAACTTTCTCCTTAAAGCGATTAGCTATCAGCCATCAGCCATCAGTCCGATCGCTGATGCTAATTGCCTCTTTTCTTATCGACGAGCCTTCTTGTCGCTTTTCGCGTGACCCCGGAAGGTACGAGTAGGGGCAAATTCACCTAATTTATGACCCACCATTTGCTCAGTCACATAGACAGGCACGTGCTGACGACCGTTGTGAACAGCAATGGTATGCCCAATCATTTGCGGCAGGATAGTAGATGCTCTAGACCAAGTTTTGATAACTTGCTTTTCGCCTTTAGTGTTAAGGGCTTCCACTTTACTCAGCAAATGGTCTGCAACAAATGGGCCTTTTTTGAGAGAGCGAGACATATGCCTTTACAAACCTCTAGTCAAATTAAAAATCAAACCATTCAACACAAAGTTTTAGGATTCCCGTCCGCCTCTACCCCGCTTAGAAGTCCGACGGCGACGGCGCACAATCAAGGCATTGCTCAGCTTCTTCTTCTTACGAGTCTTGTAGCCTAGCGCTGGCTTACCCCAAGGAGTAACAGGACCAGAGCGACCAATTGGCGCCCGCCCCTCTCCTCCGCCATGGGGATGATCTACAGGGTTCATCACACTACCCCGAACCTCGGGACGGCGACCCTTCCAACGTTTACGCCCAGCCTTACCTAAACTGGTATTACGAACATCCGCGTTGCCTACTTGACCAATGGTGGCGTAGCACTCTCGACGAATTAGTCGTACTTCGGTAGAAGGTAAGCGAAGCGTGACATAGTTGCCTTCCTTCGCTACAACTTGGGCAGAAGCTCCAGCGGCTCGCACAATCTGCCCACCCTTACCGGGAACCAGCTCAACGTTGTGAACGGTGGTACCTAAGGGCATATTTCCTAAAGGCAGGGCATTGCCCACTTCAAAAGGAGATTCAGGCCCCGAAATAATCGTTGTGCCAACTTTTAGATTGGCAGGGTGAAGAATATATCGCTTCTCACCATCTTGATAGTGCAGTAGAGCAATCCGAGCATTCCGGTTGGGATCGTATTCAATCGAAACAACTTTAGCGGGAATGTTGTGCTTATTGCGGTGGAAATCAACGATACGATATAAGCGCTTGTGTCCGCCTCCCCGATGGCGGCAAGTGACAACCCCGCGATTGTTGCGCCCTTTATGACGATGAACTGACTTAGTCAGCGACTTTTCTGGCTCTGTCCGAGTAATCTCAGAAAAATCAGAGACAGCTCGTTCACGGGTACCAGGGGTATAGGGTCGGTAGTATCGAATGCCCATAGGTCAACTTCTCAAAGGACTCTAAACTTCGGGGAACAGGGTAATGGAATCCCCTGGTGCCAGGGTAACCACAGCACGCTTGTACTGAGGTCGGTGACCTGCAAAACGACCAACGCGCCGAGCCTTTGCAGGGGGATTGTAAGTATTGACGCTAACGACCTTCACCTCAAACAGGCCTTCAATCGCTTCCTTAATTTGGGGCTTTGTAGCTTTAGAAGCCACTTCGAAGGAATACTTGTTTTCTTCCAACAGACGAGTCGCTTTCTCTGTAATCAAGGGACGACGGATCAGATCTGGAAGTGAACGTGAATCAACCTTAGGCACCGTAGACCTCCTGAATTTTTTCAATAGCCGATTGTGTTGCTACGATTCGATCCGCGGCCAAGATGTCAAAAATATTCAGGTTGCTAGCAGAAATCATTCTCAGCTTTTCAATGTTGCGAGCTGACAGATAAACATTGTCATTCCGCTCCGACACGATGAGCAACACCTTAGAATCAGGTTCAATTCCCCAACGAGACATTGCCTGAACCAGTTCCTTCGTCTTAGGACGGGATAAGTTCTCAGCAAAATCTTGGACAACCACCAGATCCTCAACCCGGCTCTGAAACGCCGTCCGAAGGGCTAGCCTTCTTTCCTTGCGATTCATTTTGACTGAGTAATCTCTGGGCTTAGGTCCAAAGATGACACCGCCGCCTCTCCATAGAGGAGAACGACTAGAACCAGCCCGAGCACGTCCTGTCCCCTTTTGCCGCCAAGGCTTGCGTCCACCGCCACTGACTTCCGAACGAGTTTTTGTGGAAGCGGTGCCCTGACGCGCATTATTCATCTGTCTAACGAGGGCGCGATGCACAACATGCGATGCGCTGCCCTCTTTAGCAACTTTCAGATCAAGCGAGGCTTGTCCTGCCTCTGCTCCTTGCCAATCCTTTACTATGCAATCAACCATACCTTTATCCTTTTCCCAGTGGGCACTATCCAGAACCCAATACTATTGGAGTTTGAGATTTGCGATGAGTCCCTATCTACTTCGCCCGTCCCACTGTTTTAGCAGGCACAATATTCAACAATGCTCCAGGCTTGCCAGGAACAGCACCTTTGATCAGTAAAATATTGCGTTCTACATCAACTCGTACAATGGTCAACTTTTTGATTGTCACTCGGCTATTGCCCAGCCGACCCGCCATGCGCTTACCTGGGTAAACCCTTCCTGGCGTTGTTCCTGCACCCGTTGAACCGGGTTCACGGTGGTTTTTGGAACCGTGAGACATTGGTCCCCGCTTAAAGTTATGCCGCTTCTGATAGCCTGCAAAACCCCGACCAATGCTAGTCCCAATCACATCCACAACTTGACCTGCTTCAAAAGCGTCTGCTTTGAGCTGCTGACCTAGCTGGTACTCGCTCGAGCTTTCTAAGCGGTATTCATGCAGATGGCGGAGAGCAGCCACACCTGACTTTTTCAAATGCCCAAGTTCCGGCTTAGTCAAAGCCTTCTCTCGAACTTCACCATATCCAACTTGAACTGCAGAGTAACCATCCGTTTCCAGAGTTTTAACCTGCGTCACAGTACATGGACCAGCCTGTACGACGGTTACAGGAATAGCAGTCCCTGTTTCACTAAATACTTGAGTCATCCCAAGTTTTGTGCCAAGAATACCAACAGACACAATCAGTCTCCCTTGCTTTACACATCACACAGGGGAAGAAATGGAGGTTGACCCACCAGTTCATCCTGTTCTGCTTGATTCAACATAAATGTGGAACGCTAACCTCTTCACAGAGTCCAGCGCAACACAAAGCTCTCACGGTGCCTCAAGCTTGCTTGAAGGGCGCAAAAACCAGTCCAATCGCTTTTATGCAGCCTACAATGTGCCAGGACTTGAAGAGAACCTTTGCAAGATCTGTTCAGTATCCTTCAGGACGAGTAAAATCTCGCTTCCTGTTTCGGCAACAGTTAATCATCATAAACAAATAACAAGAGATTGTCTAGTTTTCCGGAAAACTTTATGAGGGTCAGCTCAATTAGCTTCTCTGTCAGCCACGGATGGTACTCGCGATATTCAGCAGAGTCAGCTCAAGCCAACAGGCGGATGGGGAACCAGAGAGAATTGTATTGAGAATGCATCGAGAAAGTTAGCTTGATAGGCGATCGCACCTTCACTATAATCAGTTGTTGTGAAGCATAAAGTTATGCGTTACCGAAGTTTTGCAGCTAGAAGTCTTGAAATTGGATTAAGGACAGGTAATCTATGGCATTGATCACCACGGGCAAAAAGTTCATTCAAGGCGTAGAAACATCGGGCGCAGTTGGGCTTTATGTGCCGCTAGAAGGAGGACATGAAGGACGCTATCAGCGGCGGCTCAGAGCAGCGGGATATACCATGCTGCACATTACAGCGCGAGGACTAGGAGATTTATCTTCTTATCTAATGAATGTTCATGGTGTTCGTCCGCCGCATTTAGGGAAAAAGACTTTAGAGCGAGAAGGTGCGGTCGGCTATCGCTACTATGTGATGCCAGCGGCAGCATATCAGCTAGAACATTTGCCTGAGAAGTCAAAGGGCTTAGTGATTTGGATTCTGGAAGGAACCGTGCTTTCTCAGCAAGAATTGCAGTATTTAATTGCGCTGCCGGCACTGGAACCTCGGATCAAAGTGGTAGTCGAAATGGGCGGAGGTCGCAGCTTTAGTTGGAAACCTTTGCCAGAATTCCTCAAGGCTGCTTAGGATCGCGAATTAAAACCAAACTTTTAATTTTTGAAAGCGCGGCAATGCCGCGCTTTCAAAGCTGCTATAGCTTTGCCTGAACCTAGATAGGATTGAGCCTAATTGTATAGGGATCAGCGAACTCAGCAACTTGCGATACATGCAAGTTGTCTGGCTCTGCGATAGACTGCAAGATAGACGGGGTGCCTCGTCGATTTATAAGCAACCCTTTAACATGTAAGGGTGACTGATTTGTACTATCCCTTACGATCCTTAAGGGAGGGTAATTGGTTCAAGCTCATTTGCGGAGCCAGCTTTCAATACCTCCCTGCCGTTAGAAGTCTCACTTTAGCTTACGCATTGGCAGGGGCCGATTGCGTTGATGTCTGTGCTGATCCAGCCGTCATCGTCGCTGCCCAAGACGCGCTGAGGGTGGCTGGCGGGTTAGCTGAAGCGGCACAGCTTCGAGGGTATCGAGCGGCAGGAGTGCCTTGGCTAATGGTGAGCTTTAACGATGGGGAAGACTCCCATTTTCGTAAGGCGGAGTTTAACCCAGCGGATTGTCCACCGGACTGCTTGCGTCCTTGTGAAGCCATTTGTCCAGCCCAAGCGATTGTTTTTGAGCATGACGGCTTTTCAGGTGTTGTGGATAGCCATTGCTATGGCTGCGGTCGGTGTTTGCCCATTTGTCCCGTCCAGAAGATTGCAACACGCTCTTACGTTTCGACTCCGGCAGCGATCGCTCCTTTGCTGCAGACAGGAGTTAGTGCTGTAGAAATCCATACCCAAATCGGGCGTTTAGCAGATTTTCGGCGTTTGTGGCAGGCGATCGCTCCAGCACTGCCCCACCTGAAGCTGCTCGCGATTAGCTGTCCTGATGGTGAAGGATTAATCGATTACCTTTGGGCACTCCACGATTTAATGGCTCCCTTGCCTTGCCCTTTAGTTTGGCAAACTGATGGCAGACCCATGAGTGGAGACATTGGCGATGGAGCTACACGGGCAGCAGTCAAGCTAGGGCGTAAAGTGCTGGCTGCGGGATTACCAGGCTATGTGCAATTGGCAGGCGGTACTAATCGCCATACCGTTGCCAAACTAGAGGCGATCGGTTTACTCAAAAGGCAAGTAGAGGATTCCTCTCCCTATATTGCTGGGGTAGCCTATGGCAGCTATGCCCGGGCGCTGCTAGCGCCTGTTCTAGAACAGCTTGAGCAAGATGGGAACGCTGCCCGATTTCCTCCTCTATTAGAGGACAGACCTGATCTGCTATGGCAAGCCGTTCAGCTAGCGAATTCTCTTGTTTCTCCACTAAAAGTGCCTATGATGCTGAAACAGACCATTCCCAAGTGATTTTCAAGCGCAGGACAAAGGTTGTCAGAATCCATCGCTGGACTTCATTGGGCAACTGAATATCCTCTCCCATTCGCTTCTCGCACTAGGAATATTTTGATCATCCATGACATTTATTAACCATTCTGATAGTACTAACCGCTCCGACAGTCAGCCCGCTGAAACCGAGCTTTTTCAAACCACTGACGACCTAACCCAACTGCTGGAAATGCTGCCCGCAGAGATTCGCTCTACTCTGCAACAGCATCCCAACCGCGATCGCCTCGTAGAAGTGGTACTCGATTTAGGGCGTCGTCCAGAAGCGCGATTTCCGGGAACGGCAGAATATCTTTCGGAAAATCCCATTTCTAGAGCCGATTTAGATTATTGCATTGAGCGAGTCGGCATCTTCAGCGGCGATAACCGGGCTGGCATTGAGCGAACGCTGCATCGAATTAGCGCTATTCGCAATCGGACTGGAGATGTGATTGGCTTGACCTGTCGGGTTGGCCGCGCTATTTTCGGCACCATCGGCATGATTCGCGATTTGGTGGAAACCGGCAAATCCATCTTGATGCTGGGTCGTCCCGGTGTGGGAAAAACCACGGCTTTACGCGAGATTGCGCGAGTGCTAGCGGACGAACTCAACAAACGCGTCGTGATTATTGACACCTCGAATGAGATTGCAGGCGATGGTGATATTCCCCATCCCGCCATTGGCCGAGCCAGACGCATGCAGGTTGCCCGCCCAGAGCTTCAACATCAGGTGATGATTGAAGCCGTGGAAAATCACATGCCAGAAGTGATTGTGATTGATGAAATTGGCACAGAGCTGGAAGCGCTGGCGGCCCGAACAATCGCCGAGCGAGGCGTTCAGCTGGTGGGCACAGCACATGGCAACCGGATCGAGAACCTGATTAAAAACCCAACCCTTTCTGATCTGGTGGGTGGCATTCAATCGGTCACGTTGGGAGATGAAGAGGCGCGACGTCGCGGTAGCCAAAAAAGCGTGTTGGAGCGAAAAGCTCCCCCTACCTTTGACATTGCAGTTGAAATGTTAGAGCGCCAAAAGTGGGTGGTTCATGAGCAAGTTGCAGAAACAGTAGATATTTTGCTGCGGGGTCGGCAGCCCGTGATGCAGATCCGCACAGTAGACGAAACCGGTAAGGTGGTGACCACTCAAGAAGCACCAACGGCCCCGCAACCGCTTACTACTCAGAAACCGTTTAGTGCAGCTCCTTTAGGCACCTATGCCCCAACTTCTAGCCGGGGCAATTGGCGAACTTCTGGACAAATGGCTTCTCTAACGTCTTATAGGCGGAATGATCTGAGCGACACCGTCACCCCGATTGAACCGCTATCAGACCGGCAGCAGTTTGATCAACTCCTGAATGATTCGCTGGCAACCTCTTTTACCCAAATGGAACCCATGGGGGCAGTGCCGCGACCCGGCCCAAATGGAGAAGATTTGCCCCTGCATGTCTACCCGTATGCCATTAGCCGGCATCAGTTAGAAGAAGTGATTCGGACGCTGAATTTGCCGATTATTCTTACCAAAGACATAGATAGTGCCGATGCCGTGATGGCGCTGCGATCGCATATCAAAAACCACTCGAAGCTGCGATTGCTGGCCAAAAACCGCCAGTTACCTATCCATGTCGTCAAATCGAATAGTCTGCCGCAGATTATCCGGGCGCTGCAGCGCATGCTGCACATTCAGGAAACGGAAGACGATGAATCTGCTAGCCTCAGCCTGTTTTACAACAGCGCTGATGAGGATGAGATTGAAGCGCTGGAAGAAGCTCGGCTGGCGGTCGAGCAAATTGTCATTCCCAAAGGACAGCCTGTAGAGTTGCTGCCGCGATCGGCAAAAGTTCGCAAGATGCAGCATGAGTTAGTGGAACACTATCGGTTGAAATCTACTAGTTTCGGGGAGGAACCCAATCGCAGACTCCGGATTTATCCTGCGTAACTCCGCTGCATGACTTGAACTTAAAACAGTCAGAGCCGCGAAAAATCGCGGCTCTCACTGTTTTAATCAGATGGTTTGTATTAGACGGTTAGCGTTCAGCGTTCGCATTAACGTTCTAAACCAAGGCAGGCACCGGTG
>DATNOY010000781.1:0-8461 GCA_036703495.1 Coleofasciculaceae cyanobacterium | reverse complement strand
CCTAGGCAGAGGAAGCCAGTCAACCAATTTGTATTCAGCGGCAAATGGGGAACAACCTCGCCGTTAGTAAAGTAATGAGTTTCAAACAACAACCTTGGTAAGACTGAGGTTTTAAGAGGAGATTCGCAGATGAAGATTTTAGTTGCAGGTGCAACAGGCGCGATCGGTCGTCCGCTAATCGTGCAACTGTTGGCTAAGGGTCACAATGTGGTGGCGTTGACCCGTTCTCTCGAAAAAGCTCGGACGTTAGCAGATGGTGTGGAACCTATACTCGCGGATGTATTTGATGCGAATGCAGTCAAAGATGCTGTCAGCCGTGTTCAGCCAGACGTAGTGATTGAACAACTCACTGCCTATCCCACAACTTACACCCGTGAATCCATGAGTGCAGCAGCAGCTCTGAACACGCGCATCCGGTTAGAAGGCGGTGCCAATATGTTGGCGGCAGCACAAGCGGCAGGTGTACGACGTTACTTAAGACAGTCGATCGCCTTCTGGGGTGTTCCCGGTACTGGCTTGGCAGACGAGGAAACGCCTTTAGCACTTGATGCTTCACCCGCAGTTGCAGCGGATGCACGGATTGTGACCGAGATTGAGCGTCGCTTGCTGGAAACACCGAAGCTTGAAGGTATTGCTCTGCGCTATGGCTTCTTCTACGGACCTGGTACCTGGTTTGCTCCCGATGGTGATGTTGCTAAACAAGTGCGACAGCAACAATTTCCGATCGTGGGGAATGGTGGAGGTGTTTGGTCTTGGTTACACATTGAGGATGCAGCAGCAGCGACGGTTGCAGCAGCAGAGCAGGGCAATCCTGGCGTTTATGTGCTGGTGGACGATCGCCCGTTACAGGTGCGTGAATGGCTCCCTGCCTTTGCTCAGTGGCTGAATGCACCACCGCCGCCTCAAGTCTCAATGGAAGATGCACTGCGAATCGGTGGAGCGGATGCTGTTTACTACGGAACTCAGATGCGAGGCGTATCGAATGCGAAAGCAAAACGTGAACTGAATTTTCAGCCGCGATCGCTGGAGTGGCTCGCTGAATCTGCCGTTGCTCGTGCCCATTAACCATCTACCAATGAATCGTTAAAGGAGAAGAAAAATGAAGGTTGCTCAATATGGAACAGCGATCGTGGTTCTGCACGCGATCGCGCATGGACTGCACGGGTTAGCGCATGTGAAGATTCCAGTGCCTCTCTCTCCGCTTCAGAGCATGTTTATTGGTGCTGTGATTTTGCTGATTCCCATCATTGCCACCGTTTTACTCTGGACACCTTTCGATCGACTGGGTAGCTGGCTCTTGCTCGGTTCAATGGCTGGAGCAATCCTCTTTGGCATTTACAATCACTTTCTTGTCATCAGCTCCGATCACGTATCTCATGTTGCCTTTGCAGGCTGGGGCTGGCTTTTCCAAAGCACAGCAATTCTCACCTTAATTGTCGATGGCTTGGGGTGTTGGGTCGGTATGGAAGCATTGAAACCAATTCAGCAGCGAGAGGAGGTTTTATGAGTTCCTAACCGCCATTGTTCCGCACGCAGCATTGAAGAGAGCAGTGTTGTAAACAAGCAGTCAACCAGCAGTTATAGCTTCTAGAAACTCATCTGTAACTCTCGCTCCTTCTCAAAACACTCACACTATCTTGCACTATCAGGAGAAAGAACCATGAGCTAATTTAATCTATCCACTGCCGTTCCACAAGCGGCTACCGATAACATCCCAAATACCGCCACCCAAGAAGCAGCTACCGATGCCATCCCGGACATTGATCTCAAGGACATTGATCTCAATGTTCAAGCTCAAAAAGGACCAGACTTGCGAAAAGATCACCCTAAGAGTCACGGTTTAGTTTGGGAAGAGTTCAAAATTGAGAACAATACTCACAACTATGAGCTAGCTCATAAGAGTCGTTACCAGCAGTTGTCAAAGTAAAGGTATTCAGCCTATACAGTCAGGAGATGCATCATGAAACTCATCAGACTTCACAACTCAATTCCTCAAACCGCTTCTATGCTGTTTAGAGTCCTCCTATCAACAGCAATGGTGGTAGGATCGGTCGGAGTTTCAATGGTTTATCCAGCGGTAGCAACATTTCCCCAATCACAATCACCTATCCTGGTGGCAACGGCTTATACTGATATCACTTTGCCTACGCTGCGTCGTGGCGATCGCGGCAGAAGCGTTCAACTGTTGCAGCAGATTCTCTTAGATAACGGTTTTTTGGGAGCCGCAGGAGTCAGATTAGGAAATCCGCGTGGTGCAGCTGTTGATGGCGTGTTTGGTTCTATTACCGAGTCTGCGGTCAGAGATTTACAGCAACGCTATAACGTTCCAGTGACGGGGCAAATGAATCCTCGAACCTGGGAAGTGTTGGACATGCAGGAAAATCCTTATCGATCGCCGCTTCCTTGGAAATCGTAATTTTTTAGACTGCCTGAAGCGAACTAAACGCGATGAAAAAGGGCATTGAAATCGATCATAGGGAATTCCTGATGAGTTCCTACTTTTATCGTTCTGTATACAGCATTGAGAAAGACCTAAGCCACAAGCTTTAACTCATTTTTAAGCTGTGATCTTACACCTAAAGGAGATCAGTCTGATCAAACTAATTTATCGCAGTGCTACATACGATTACGAGCCAAATTAGAGTTCTGCCTGTCAGCTCTTGCAACGTATCCATACCTTCAAATCGCCTTATCAGCTGATTTATTGAGGGAACATCTATCAAGCTGATCCAACCCGAATTGAGCTAGCCTCTGTCCAGCTAATCACCTATGGGTTGATCCATCGCGGTGCTACCTACCGGGTGAATCGAAACGAACAAGGCGAAGTAACGGCGATCGCTACAATTCTCAAACCCCTCAAAAAAGCTAGGTTTAAAGCCATGCTTGACCGTTTTCTTATCAACTGAAAAGACACTCACAAAGGAGTATATAGGCTATGTCACATCATCTCGATTCCCCAACAGCTAAAGAAGATGGGCGAGTAGATATTACCGATATCTATGTATTTGCAGGCGAAGCCGCAGACACCACGGTCTTAATCATGGCAGTTAATCCTCTAGCGGGTCAGGTCTCGCCAACCACTTTCCGAGCAGGCGCGCTTTATGATTTCAAAATTGATACCAATGCTGATGTCATTGAAAACCTTGCTTTCCGCGCTACGTTTGGAGAACCTGATACGAGTGGTATACAGCGGATCGAGCTGCGCCGTCTCGAAGGCAGTGCTGCCGCAGACTATGACGGTGATGGCACAACCATTGCGGTAGGTAATACAGGTGAGACTATTCCTATTAATGATGGTGGTCGCCTTTGGACAGGGCTGGTTGCTGACCCCTTCTTCTTCAACCTGGGAGCGTTTGGGCAATTTGCCAAGCTGATTTTAGAAGAGAATCAATTTGACCCTAGCGTGTTTGATACGGCTGAGAATGCGTTGGCAGGGCACAATGTCACGGCGATCGTCTTAGAACTGCCCAACACGGCTCTCGGTGCCGAAACGGTTCATTTGTGGGGCACCACAACCATTCAGCATGAAGGGAAGTGGAAAACGATCAACCGTGCAGCAACTCCACTGGTTCAGCAAGTATTTATCCAGGATGAACACCTCAAAGATGCCTACAACAAGTCTTTGCCAAAAGATGATGTTGCTAAATATGGCGAGGCGATCGCCGCCTTTACAGCAAAGGTGACTCAACTCGCAGGTACGACAACTGATCCTCAAGCCTATGGGCAGCAAGTGGTACAGTTTCTCTTGCCTGATGTGCTCACTTATAACCCTCAGTTGCCCATCAGCTACAGCTTTGCTGGCAGAAATGGACGCGCACTGGCAGACGATACACCGGACGTAATTTTAAGCCTACTTGCCAATACACCTTTCTCAGACCGAGTTGGTAAACCTGATGGCTTCCGCACCCATTTTCCCTACTTAGCGGAGCCAAACGCAAAATAAGTGGCAGCACGAATCAATGTTTGCTCTTGAAGACATACACTATGAAAGTTTTAATTCGATTCATTGTCAGCTTTTTCGTTTTTATTGTGGATGTTGTGTATGGCAATCGTCCTTACCCCCGATTTTACGTACTGGAAACGATCGCCCGCGTTCCTTACTTTTCCTACCTTTCGGTACTGCATCTTTACGAAACGCTCGGCTCCTGGCGCAAAGCGGACTTGCTCAAAGTTCACTTTGCTGAAACCTGGAACGAATTGCATCATCTGCTCATTATGGAATCACTGGGTGGCAATCATCACTGGCTCGATCGCCTCGTTGCACATCTAATTGGCGTGATTTATTACTGGGTGGTTGTGTTGATCTATATGCTGTCTCCCCGATACGCTTACTACTTGATGGAACTCATTGAAAACCATGCATACCATACCTATGACGACTATCTAAAAACTCATGAAGCGGAACTGAAGACTCAACTTGCTCCCCAAGTTGCGATCGACTACTACCGAGACGGCGATCTCTATATGTTTGAAGAATTTCAGACAGCATCAAACCATGAATTTCGCCGTCCTAGAGTAGGCAATTTGTACGATGTGTTTGTGAATATTCGGGATGATGAATGCGAGCATGTGAAGACGATGGAGGCACTTCAGCAACCCCAAGCTCGGCTAACCCTGACAAGTCCTCACACGATTTTTGTTGCATCAAAAGGTTTACCAAGCGAAGGAAAAGTCTAACCTGAATATTGTCAAATTCATTCAATAAGACTCTCTTTAACCGCTTGCTGATTATTTACAGCAGTTCCTAAGACTTGACACGCTGCCTGTTCAACACAAATCGATCGCTGTAACCACCGTTAGTACAGCGATCTGAAACAGACCACAAAAAGGGATAAAGAATTATGTCTCACTATAACTACATTGTGATTGGTGCAGGTTCGGCAGGCTGTGTCGTTGCCAATCGCTTGACCGAAGATCCTGAAACCACAGTGCTATTGCTTGAAGCAGGCAACCCAGCGACTAAACCTGAAATTCAAACCCCTTCCACCTGGACAAGTTTGCTAGGAACGGAAGTCGATTGGGCTTACTGGACGGAGCCAGAAACGGGTCTTGATGGACGGAAAATCTTGTGTTCGCGAGGCAAAGTCGTGGGTGGCTCCAGCACGATCAATGCCATGATTTATATTCGCGGCAATCCTCACGATTTCGATCAGTGGCAAGCCCTCGGCAATCCCGGCTGGAGCTATGAGGACGTGTTGCCCTACTTCAAGAAATCAGAAAACCAACAGCGCGGTACATCTGCCTGTCACGGCGTTGATGGACCTTTGAGCGTGACTGATCCGATCGCGCCCTCTGCTATCAATGCCCAATTTATTGAAGCCGCCGTAGAACTTGGCTACACTCGCAATTCTGATTTCAACGGTGCCCACCAAGAAGGTGCGGGGCTATATCAGCTGACCGTGAAAGATGGCAAGCGACATAGTGCCGCTGCTGCCTTCCTCGTCCCCATTTTGGAGCGTCCCAATTTAACGGTGCAAACCAGTGCGTTAGTGACTCGCTTATTGTTTGAGGGCACTCGTGCTGTTGGAGTCGAGTATCAGCATCAGGGAACGCTGCACCAGGTTTATGTCGATCAGGAAGTGATTCTGTCAGCGGGTGTATTCGATTCACCCAAGCTGTTGCTGCTCTCTGGCATCGGCAACGCTAATGATTTGCAGGCTTTGGGTATTCCAATGATTGCTGATTTGCCTGGGGTCGGGCAGAACTTGCAAGACCATCCTCTGGTGGGCGTTGGCTACCAGTCTACCCAGGTACTTCCCCCACTGACGCTCACCAGTAATTTAGTCGAAGCGGGGTTATTCTTGGATAGCGGCAGTAAGGGGGCTACACCTGACTTACAGTTTCTCTTCAGTCCAGCTTTATGGGTGGGTTCAGCGATCGCCCCTGATGTTCCAGGATTTACCTTCATTTTGTGTCTGGTCAAGCCTCAAAGTCGGGGTGCTGTAACGCTGCAATCAGTTAACCCTGCTGATCCACCTGCTATTCGAGTCAACTACCTTCGGCAGGATGCTGATTTACAAGCCCTGGTGGAAGGCATCAAAGTTGCTCGCCAACTCGCTCATGCGGATGCCTTTGCTGCCATCCGGGGGCAGGAGTTAGCTCCCGGTAAGGAGATAACTAGCGATGACGCGATCGCAACTTACATTCGACAATCAGCTACTACCTTTTGGCATCCGGCGGGAACGTGCAAAATGGGAATTGACCCCATGGCGGTGGTAGACCCAGAACTGCGAGTCTATGGAGTCGAGGGGTTACGGGTCGTGGATGCCTCGATCATGCCAACGGTGACGACCGGAAATACAAACGCCCCCACCATTATGATTGGCGAAAAAGCCGCCGATTTGATTCAATCAACCGGTCGCGTTTCACAGCAAATCTCTCCAGTCGCAATATGACGCCAACAAACGCACAGATACCCCCATCTCAAGCAGAGACGCTTGCCAAACTTTACCTGGAAAGTAAGCCCGCCGAGATTGCTGAGGAAACGATCGCCCAACTGTGTGATTGGCTGATGGATGTGTTTCATCAATTGCCTTTGAATCTGCAATTTGCTGATTACATGCGTTATGCCAACGTTGAAGAGATGTTTGCTGATATTGAGCAAGGGCATCTCTGGGTCTCTGCAGAGAGTTACGATTCTTCTGTATATCCCAATCCGATCTACGGCTTTATCTTTCAGGGAATGCACGACTACGATCACTTTTTGACCAAAACGGACTTCAGCCTGGAAGGGGAAATCGCAGCTTACAACGTTGCAGCAAAGCGATCGCCAAGCCTGGAGATTCAAAAGATTTTCTACTCTGAAATTGTGCTGCGATCGGCTACTTATCTGTTTCTAGGGCATGCAGCGGCTCCTAAAATTGTGTTTCCCTAATCGCGCCATTCAGTAAACCCAGTAGATCGAAAAATTTTCTAACCAAAGAGAATCAGAAGATCACAAATTCTTTAGGAGAGGGGTAGAGTCAGGCTAACCATAATTCAAACAGCCATGACTTCCTACCCATCTTCATTATCTGACACGCCTGCCTTGGATGATCAGAGCACGTTGAACTGCACGATTAACTGCTTGATGGAACACCTGCCCATGGAGACCCATGGCAGTTACACGGCACGGGAAGTTTTGGAAATCCTGGTGCGAGCGGCAAGCCGGGGAGAGAGCATTGAGCACACAGCCCAGAGTTTGCAAGGAGCACCTAGCAGCAACTGCATCCGCTATCAGCTAGAGAAACACGATGAGATGCCGACGCTAGAGGCGCAGGTGAACGCCGCATTGCACAGCCGGATTCCGCCGAAAATCCGCAAGGGGCGGCATCGCATCGCCATCGATTTGCACTTGATTCCCTACTATAGCGTGCCCAACGAGACTGAGGCAGCGTATGTTTACCGTTCTCAAGCCAAAGCAGGGACAACCCGGTTCTTTGCCTATGCCACAATGTATATGATTTGCCACAATAAGCGGGTGATCTTGGGCATTCATGCTGTGCCGCAGGATGAAACCCTCGTCGCCACACTCACCTATCTGTTAGCGATGCTGTCGCCCTTGGGCGTGCGCGTCAAAGCACTGTTGCTCGACCGGGGCTTCTATGCAGTTCCCGTGATTCGCTGGCTCAAGGCACTCAACCTGCCGTTTGTAATGCCTACGGTGATTCGCGGCAAAAGCGGCGGCACTCGTGCGCTGTGTGTCGGACGCAAAAGCTATCGCACCCTGACTGCCTGACAGAAGTGGGTGAAAGCCAATAGCAGAGGGCTGATGGAGACGGGTAGAGAGACATGAGAAGCTGGAGTTACCAGACAACAGCTATCTGCCATGACACCCTCTACCCAACTGTATAGTCAAATATTCGGCTTCCTACGTCAATACTGTCGTGCTCAGGATTTACGCCACCTCAAAGCATTGGCATGGATGGTAAGCGCGTTAATCTATAGCGGGCAACTGAGTTTGCCCGCCTGGGAACCTTATGTGCCGAGTCGCGCAACTAAAGCACAAAGTGTGGAGCGGCGGTGGCGACGATTTTTGGACAATGGGCGGGTGCGGGTGAGTCACTTGTATGTGCCATTGGTCATTGCTGCATTAAGCGGATTGCATATTCTCACAACTTCGGCAGGGTATTCTCACCAACTTCGGCACCCTAGTTGCACATAACTTCGGCACCCCAATCTCACGCAACTTCGGCGGGTCATTTCACTAACTTAGACAAGTCAAAATTTATCGAGATCAGATCGCACATGAGATCACCATTGCACAAAACTATCAAACATTCAACAGAACAATGAATTAAACGATTCCGTGTTCAGCTATCTCTGGTTGCAGTTGACTGGTTAACTTCCGCATCGACTCGCCTTTGAGTGAAAGTCGCAGTGCATCATGGACAATGCGGTCGAGGATGGCATCGGCAAGCGTAGGGTCTTGGATCTGTTGATGCCACTGGGCAATCGGCAGTTGCGTGGCAAACAAACACGC
>DATNOY010000780.1:0-5090 GCA_036703495.1 Coleofasciculaceae cyanobacterium | reverse complement strand
ACCCTGGTTGACTGACAAAACTGTTTGGGGATGAAAGGCAGGTTAGGAGGGAAGGAGAGCTTAGTTTAAGCTGGAAAGTTACCACACCTAACAGCAAAAACAATGGCTCCCACTTCCCGACTCTATAATGCGTTGAATGATTTTCTGCGTCAATGTGACATCGTGTGGCAGGATGCCCGTCACCTGCAAACGCTTTGCTGGATGATAATTGGCATGATCCAAAGTCAAAACGTTCATCTCAATGGCTTTGGCGTATATGTCGTTAGTCGTGCTCAACTTGCCCAGTCTCATCAAAGACGATTTCGGCGGTGGTTGTCGAATCGAAGAATTGATATTGTCTCTGCTCATCATGCGCTCATACAGCAAGCGTTGTCTCAATGGCAGCAGGAACGACTGTATCTGAGCCTCGATACTACACTGGTGTGGAATTGTTTCTGCATCGTCTGGGTTGGGGTGGTCTATCGGGGTAGAACCATCCCTATCGCTTGGCGAATTGTCGCGCAATCAAGCAGCACCGTCCGCTTGTGGACGATTCAACGGGTACTGCGGCAAGCCGCACGAGTGCTTCCTGATGGAGTTACAGTTGTCCTATTGGCAGACCGGGGCTTTGCTGATGGCAAGTTGATGAAGTACCTCAAGGAGAACCTGAGTTGGCATTTTCGTATCCGCATCAAGCGCTCGTTCCAGTTTCAGATGGAGGGGCAGTGGCTCAAGGTGTCATCCGTTTCATTGCAACCGGGACAAGCTTACTTCACTCCGATGGTATCGATCGGTAAAACAAAGCCTTATCCTAACGTTTATCTCGCCTTTGCCCATGACCAGCAAAGTTGTGAGCAGTGGGTCATTGTGAGTGATGAACCCACAAGCTTGCAAACCTTTGCTCAATACCGCCTGAGGTTTTGTGTGGAGGAATCATTTTTAGATTTGAAATCCAATGGATTCAATCTGGAAGCCTCCAGGCTGCGGGACAAATTTGCCTTGTCACAGTTGTGTGGCGTGATTGCCTTAACGATGTTGTTTCTAGTGCTGCAAGGGTTACATGTGGTGGCTTCAGGCAAGCGTCGTCAAGTCGATGCTCACTGGAAGCGAGGCATGAGTTATCTCAAACTCGGATGGAACTGGATTCGCTTTGCTATCACTCACCAATGGAAGATTCAAGTTTTTCAGTTCTTATCCAGTCTGCCTGACCCTCAACCTGCCATTGCTTCCAAGCGACAACAGGAGGATTCCTTCAGGCGCGAATTTACCGTCCTCAGCCGTATTCCGGCTTCTTAGTTTTGTCAGTCAAGCAGCCCTGAAAAATTAAAGTCTTAAATTAAATTGCCTGAGGAATTCCTTGTCCATACAGCTCAGCATATCTTTTGAAGAGAGACATAGTTTCATGGTTGGAGATTTTCTCTGAACGGATTAATCCTTCTAAATTTCGTTCAGATAGCTGACGCAAATAGGGTAAATCCTCAAAGACAGTCAGGCATGATGCAATGTGCAGAATCAACTGTAGGACCGGTTTGGGAAACGCAAGATTGCTGTAAATATCAATAAACAGCTGATGTTCTTGCTCCGTCAGCGGAATGGTATTAAACATCACGATAATCTTTTTGTCTCCATAAACTGGAATAGCTAGCTCAACTGTGTAAGGAGTATGGAGTGTTAAGTCTGCCTCAGCAATTGGTTTTCTCCAAATTCTTAGACTGTTGATAGACGAATCTAAGGCGGTTTGGAATTTGAGAGTGCCACCGTGATTAGTGAGCCGGAAGTTACTGACTTGCAGAATCTTAAGATTGCTAAGACTAAAGCTATGAACTTTCTCCAAGTGCTTCAGATTCAGCAAGTGGTAAATCTGGCATAGATAGGGGAAGGGTAAGACATATTCCTGGCTGATCATATGATATTGCTTAAGCTCGGTCATTCTAGCCTGGGTTTCAGACAGGTAGGGATTCTCCTGATAACGACATACATTTAAGGAATAGCGTAATTTCTCTAAATTAGGGTTGGATGCAAAATCATCGATTTCAGTATCGGGACGAAAATGCAGCCAGCTCATAAAAATTATCAATGTTGAAAATATCTGCGAAAATTCAGTCGTTGAGAAATGTTGATCTGCTAAGGCAAAGAGTACTTCAGAAATGATTCCAAAGCTTAAGAAAATGATTGCAAAAAACCACGCGATATTTGATAATCTGTGATGAGGAATAGAATCTTCAATCAAGGTGTTGTTGACCGATTGCATCGAAATTCTTTTGTTCATGGCCTGATGGTTTTCATCTCCAAAAAATGAAACAGTTTTTGGGGTGCGCGATCGATATTTCAGCTTAGTTCCAGCTCATATGTGGATGAAATGTAGCCAAAGCTGCCTATAGGCTTTTATGTTCCAGAAAGTCAACCTTTGTTACCTATCTTAATTACCCAGACTGTGCTTGTTACCTGTCTATAGGGCTACTTTGACACTGTCTTAAAATTGATCTATAGACTGATAAAATATAATCCGATAAAATATGAACCTTCTAGTAATGAGTTGATTTGATATAAACTCAATTAATTATTTTGAGTTCAGGCTTGAAAAATATTAAATCAATAGGAAAGCCTCTAGCGAAATGCTAAAGGCTTTCCTATAAGTTTAAACTTGCGTAGTTACACAGCAGAAGTGATGAGATTAGACTGATCTATGCTGCCGAATCTGTTATGCCTCAATCGGGTCTAACAAAAAGCTAGATTAATCGATCGCCCGTTTTGTGCTATCAACAATGTCTTGGCCCGTTGATTTGACATTCTGCTTGGTATTTTCAGCAGCTTGTTTGATGTTGTCGCCTGCTCGATCAACATTACTCTTTAATTGACGGGTATTCTTTTGGGCACCTTCTGCAGCGCCTTCCTTAAGATCCTGGACGGCTTTACCTACATCCTGGGAGATATTGTCTACCCGCTGATTCAAAGGTGCACCTTTGCGATAATTATCAGCAAAATCTTTAGGATTTTCGATCACACGAGTACTATTTTCGCGCGCCCGGTCAACTAGTTCTTTAGTTTTAGCGCTGGTCGCAGCATTCTGTCTGGAATCATTATCAACGTAAGAGCTTAAATCTGGGCGATCTTTGCCATCTTGGCGATCGGTAAATTCGCGCAATCCAGTCTTTTGTCCAACTGGATTATTAGGCCGCTGTACAGACTGCCGGTTATCAGCGCCACGTACGCTTGAAAGTTTGTCAGGTTGAGCGCTACAAGCCGTACTGACCAAGAGGAAGAAACTAGCAAAGACAATTGCCAAAACTTGCTTTAACTGAAACTTGCTAACAAAGCTAGCGAAGCGATTGAAAAACTGATTAATCATGGGTATTCTCCAATTTTTAGAGGTTAAAAAACAGTTGGCTTCTGTCACCAAACGCGATCGCCATTCTCATCTAAACGCGCTAAACGAATTAGATCTGAGATTTCTTGAGCATCTTTAACGTGATGAAGCGCTTTTTGACTGCCGTCCGGCATATTAAAAACAAAGTATGCTGGCACAACAATATGGTCGCCAGTGATGTCTGGTGCATCTACTGCAACCTGCTTAGCTTTTTCGGCAAGCGTCTTTGAATGATCAATGCGATCGCCCGGATTGACGGTCAACTTATTGCCGTACTTCTCCAGTTCTTGTTTTTGAGCGCGTTTTTGCGCTGGATCAACTTCCTCCGGAGTCATGGGTTGCTTTGTGACTCTGGGCTCTCGCTGAGCGTTTAAATCTTGGCTCATAATAATAGCCTCGAACTCTTCCGCATTACTTTTCTACTGTTCCATACTAGGAATGTTTGCTCATTTATACATCTGTCATGTGAAATAGCCGTTCAGTCTACCTAAATGATGAGAGCCAAGGCGAAATTAACAGCAAATTCTAGTTGGCAATACTAATTTTTACTTTAGCGCTTTCGTGGATTTTGATATTGAAAGAAGATGACTAAAACTCTTCCTTAAGGAGGCTTTGAAGACAAACTTTAGGACTCAAACTGTCAAATATAGTCACCCTAAATCCGCTTGAGAAGGTTAAAAGGAGGCTGAGAAACATTGTCCTTAATAAAGGAATATGTTTGCCTTTTCTCCCTCTTATTATGCATTTAGGAAGGCTATATGAATTTGCATCATCAAATTGGCTCAATTAGATTGGAAGCAACGATATGGCACAGACTACAAACCAGAAATTACAGCCTAAACAACAGCAAGATCAGCGTCCTGGAAAAGAATCGGAAATGACGCCCCGTCCTCGATCTGAAGATCATCAGTATCAGGGTAGCGGTAAACTGCAAGGCAAGGTTGCTTTAATTACCGGCGGTGACAGCGGCATCGGTCGGGCTGTAGCGATCGCCTACGCTAAGGAAGGGGCAGATGTGGCGATCGTCTACTTAAATGAACATGAGGACGCTAAAGCAACCCAGCAACGGGTGGAACAAGAAGGGCGCAAATGTATTGCGATCGCAGGAGATATTGGCAATGAGCAGTTTTGTCAGCAGGTTGTGCAGAAGACGGTGAAAGAACTGGGGCATTTAGACATTCTGGTCAATAATGCGGCTGAGCAGCATCCGCAGGAAAGTATCGAAAAAATTACTGCTGAACAGCTAGAACGTACTTTCCGAACCAATATCTTCTCCATGTTCTATCTCACCAAGTCTGCTTTACCGAATTTAACGGAAGGCAGCGTCATTATTAACTCAGCCTCGGTTACAGCCTATAAAGGCAATCCTCAACTGCTGGACTACTCCACCACTAAAGGAGCGATCGTCGCTTTCACGCGCTCCCTTTCGCAATCTTTAGTGAGTCAAGGCATTCGAGTTAACGGAGTAGCCCCTGGACCGATTTGGACTCCTTTGATTCCCTCAACTTTTTCGGAAGAGAAGGTGGAAAGCTTTGGCACACAGGTTCCCATGCAGCGGGCAGGGCAACCTGAGGAAATCGCGCCAAGCTATGTCTTCCTCGCATCAGATGATTCTTCCTACATGTCGGGGCAGTTCTTGCATCCTAATGGTGGAGAAGTCGTTAATGGTTGAGTTGAGAATTATGGCTACGCAGCGTTAATTCTTTGTCCTGCTGTAGTAGTCCTATGTGATCTGGAAAAGGTC
>DATNOY010000779.1:0-7283 GCA_036703495.1 Coleofasciculaceae cyanobacterium | reverse complement strand
CGTTGATGCGCAGCTCATTGTTGGCGATCGTAAAGGCGGCATTATCAGTGCTACCGGTGCCAGCAACCAGCGAGTAGGTGTGTGTATCACCTTTGTCTGGATCAACGGTGCTAAAGGTGCCAACGGCGGTGCCTGCCGGCTGGTTTTCATCAATGTTGGTTTTGGACAGCGCTAAATCCGTTGGAGCCGTCTCACCCGGATTTTCGGGCAGGTCGTTGACGGTGATCGTAAATGCCTTTTCAAAGAACTTGCCGCCGACATCGGTAGTGCGGATCCGGATGCTGTAGCTGCTTTTTGCTTCAAAATCTGGGACGGTGTTAAGGCGGAGTTCATTGTTGACAATGGTAAAAGCGCCGTTTTCGGTACTACCATTGCCCTCCACTAGCGAGTAGGTAAAGCTGTCGCCGATGTCTGGATCGGTCGTGCTGAACGTCCCGATCGGCGTGCCCACCGGCTGATTCTCGTCTACATTGCTTTTGGAGAGCGCCAGATCGGTCGGAGCGGTTTCACCTGGATTTTCGGGCAGGTTGTTCACCTGGATGGTGAACACCTTATCGAGAAACAGCCCGCCCTGGTCGGTAGTGCGCACCCGAATGGAGTAAGTCGTCTTGGTTTCAAAGTCTGGGACAACGTTGAGCCGCAGCTCATTGTTGACAATTTTGAAAGCGGCATTATCGTCGCTGCCATTGCCCGTGACCAGCGAGTAGGTAAACGCATCGCCGATGTCTGGATCAACGGTGCTAAAGGCTCCCACCAGCGCATCAACGGGCTGGTTCTCGTCTACATTGCTTTTGGAGAGCAATAGATCTTGCGGGGTGGTCGTGCCTGGTGTTTCCGGCAGATCTTTGACCTGAATGGTAAAGACTTTATCTAAGAAGCGCCCGGTAGAATCTGTCGTCCTTACCAGAATGGAATACTGTGGCTTGGTCTCAAAGTCTGGAACAACTTTCAGCCGTAGCTGATTGTTGACGAGGTCAAAGGCGGCATTGTCCTCACCGCCTGTGCCAGTAATCAAGGTATAGGTGTGGGTGTCTCCTACATCCTGATCGGTTGTAGTGAAGCTGCCGACGATCGTACCAATCGGCTGATTCTCATCTACTTGGGTCGCGCTAAGGGTCAGATCAATCGGCGCTTCTGGCAGATTGTTAATGGTGATGGGAAAATCTTTGGTGATGCTGAGTCCGCCGGCATCGCGAGCGGTAATCCGAATGCTGTAGGATGGCTTGGCTTCAAAGTTGGGAGGCGTGTTAATGCGGAGTTCATTGCCGACGATCGTAAACGCAGTATTATCACCCCCGGCATCCAGCGAATAAGTAAAACTGTCGTTGATGTCGGGGTCAGTCGTAGTCAGCAGTCCGACAACCGGGTTAGGCGTATTTTCATCCAGGACGGCATTGCTGAGCTTGAGATCGGTCGGCGCTTCGTTAACGTTAGTCACGTTAATCGTCAGCACCTTCTCTAAGCTGAGTCCCGTATCATCCGTCGTGCGAATTTTGACCTGATAGGCGGGTTTGGTTTCAAAATCAGCGGGATTATTGATGGTGAGCTGGTCACCGTTGAGGGTGAAGGCAGCATTATCGCCAAAGCCAGGCACCAGCGTATAGGTGAAAACAGTACTGTCGGGGTCAAGCGTCGTCAACTGCCCAATCAGCGTGTTCGGTGGACTGTTTTCTGGAACATTGCTGTTGCTGATCTGGAGGTTAGTGGGGGTGCCGTCTTCAAAAATGTCGTTAACTTTGACGGTCACAACCTTGGTAAAGGTTAGCCCTCCCTTATCGGTAGTTTCCACCCGAATGGAGTAGGACTGCTTTTTCTCGTAGTCGGGAGATGTGTTGATGATCAGCTGCCCGACAGGGGTGAGGGTAAACAGCCCGTTGTCGGTATCCCCTGTGCCTGAAACGAGCTTGTAGGTGGCCGTTTCGTTAGCATCTTCGTCGATCGCCTGCAAGTTACCAACCGATGTGCCCGCGATCACGTTTTCATTAACGTTGTCCGGGGTAAGCGTGATGTCGGTAGGGGCTTCGTTCAGATCTGTGACATTGATCGTCAGGATTTTGTCAGTGCTGAGGTTGCCCTGGTCGGTCGATCGCACCCGCACTGAGTAGGTCTTCTTAACTTCAAAGTTGGGGGAAGCATTAATCTGGAGTTCGTATGTTCCGTTGTTGTTGAAGACGGTAAAGGCGGCATTATCGGTGCTGCCATCTCCGGGTACGAGGGCATAGGTAAAGGTGCTGCCCGTATCCGGATCAGTCGTGGAGAAAGTGCCGACTACCGTAGCCGCAGGCACATTCTCCGGGACAGACAAGTTGCTCAGTCCAATGTCCGTGGGCGCTTCGTTGACATCAGTCACGTTGACTGTCAGGACTTTTTCGGTACTCAGTCCACCGTTGTCGCGAGTTCTGACCCGAATCGAATAAGCATTCTTAACCTCAAAGTTAGGCGAACTGACGATGCGTAAATTGCTGCCTTCAACCACAAAAGCAGCATTATCCGTAGCACCCACGCCATCGACCAAGCTATAGAGGAAGGTGGTATCGCCCACGTTCGGATCAACCGTGGCAAAGGCACCCACGATGGAGTTGTCAGGGCTGTTTTCGGCAATGCTGGAGGGAGCCAGGCTGAGGTCAGTGGGAGCCTGGTTGTCCGGTGCTTCCAGCAGATCATTCACCTTGACCGTCAAAACCTGGTCAACGCTGAGTCCTCCTTGATCGGTGGTGCGGACACGAATGCTGTAGGTCGGCTTGGTTTCAAAGTCGATAGGGGCATTGGTGCGAAGGACACCTGCGGTAGAAAGCGTAAATGCGGCATTATCATCACTGCCTGTACCCGGCACCAGCGTATAGGTGAACGTATTATTGGCATCTGGATCGACAGTGGTCAGGTTGCCAACGAGGGTATTGAGGGGAACGTTTTCGTCAACCTGACTAGGGGCAAGGGCAACGCTGGTCGGTGCTTCATTGACGTTATCGACGACGATCGCCAACACTTTCTCAAAGAAGAGTCCGGTGGCATCCGTCGTGCGCACCCGGATAGAGTAGGACGGCTTCGTTTCAAAGTCAAACGGCCCATTGACTAGCAGCTGGTTGCCCGAAATCGTAAACGCGCCGTTGTCGGTGCTGCCCGCTCCTGTCACCAGGGTGTAGGTGAACACGCCATTGTTGCCATCGGGGTCAACGCTGCTGAAGATGCCTACAGGCGTGCCTAGGGGCTGATTTTCCGCAATATCTGACGGTGTCAGAGCCAAATCCGTCGGATTGTCAGGAATATTGTTGACGGCGATCGTAAAGGCTTTTTCTACTGTAAAACCGCCTAAGTCAGTCGAGCGAATCCGGACGCTATAGGCAGGCTTGGTTGCAAAATTGGGGACTTCTTCGATCTTGAGGGAGTTGCCGGTAATCGCGAACAGGGCATTATCGGTTGCCCCTGCTCCATCTACAAGCGTGTAGGTGAAGCTATCGTTGGTATCGGGATCGACGGTGCTGATGGTGCCGATCGGCGTATCTACCGGAACCTTTTCATTAACGGTGGTGGTGCTGAGACCAATGTCAGTTGAGGCTTCATTGACATCGTTGACGCTGATGGTCAGCGCTTTCTCAGTAAACAGTCCGCCCTGATCGGTGGTGCGCACCCGAATCGAGTAGCTGCTTTGGGCTTCATAGTTGGCAGAGGCCGTCAGGAGCAGCTGGCTATTCTGAACTCCGCCAATGGTAAAGGCAGCGTTGTCGATTGCCCCGTCGCCTGGCACCAGGGTGTAGGTGAAGCTATCGCCCGGATTGGGATCCGTCGTTGTAAAGGTGCCAACAACTGCATTGACTCCTTTGTTTTCATCAATGGCGACCGGAGCGATCGCCAAATTCGTGGGGGCTACGTTGGGATTGGCAGAAGCGGAAAATCGCTGGGCGTAGACGCCGCCATTGGCATCAGTAGCTTGATTCTCGCTCGTCCAAACGACTGCCAGATTACCATTGCTGTCTGACGCTGCCGATGAGAAAGACTGGTTGCCCAGCGTGTAGGTATTCACCTGAATTTCAGCTTCTAGCGGCACACCCAAGGCGTTGTAGCGCTTGAGGAACACGCCGCTACCGCTACCGCCCGTCGCTTCGCCAGAATCACTGGACCACGTGACAACAAAGCCCCCCGACGGCAAATTGGGATTGGGCGGAATCATCGTCACCGTGGAGTACTGCTGAGATCCAAAGGGATTGACATTCACCTTGATCTCGCCGGTAGCCCCCGTGGTGGCAGGGGTACCATCGGCATTAAAGCGACGGGCATAGACTTCCTGACCATCCGCTACTCCCGCGTCACTCGTCCAGGTGACCACAAAGTTGCCAGTTGCATCAATGGCAACGCTGGGGTTGCGTTGGCTGCGGGTGGTGGTGGTATTGACAAGAACTTCGTTCCCTTGCGGTACTCCTGCCGCATTGAAACGACGGGCATAGATTCCCCACTTATCGCCATCTTGCCCATTGCTTTCCCACACCACGACAAAGCTGCCGTCGGGCGCGATCGCCACGGAAGAACTTTGCTGCTCGCCCAAAATCGCCGGACTGCTAATGTCGTCTGGCGTCCTAGCATTAATGGCGATCTCGCCGCCCTTTTTGGTTCCGTCAGCATTGTAGAGCTGGCCATAGACCCCCCAGGAAACATCGCCATCCTGCCCATCGCTAGACCAGGTGATGATGTAATCACCTGTGGCGTTCATGGCGATCGAAGAATTCTGCTGATCGTCGAAAGTATAAGTGTTGACGACAGTTTCGCCGCCCAGCGCCACTCCATTTTTATCAAAGCGTCTGGCAATGACGCCTGCTTTCCTGCCGTCTCCGGGGATACTCGTCCAGGTGACGACGAAGTTTCCAGCTGCATCCATTGCAATAGCCGGCGTCAGCTGGTCGCCTGCAATGGTAGTGTTAATCGGAAACTCTACGCCCACGGGATTGCCAGTTTTGTCGTAGCGTTGGGCGTAAACGCCCCACCCTCCCGCATTGTCTGGTTCATCCTGCCCCTGGCTTGACCAAACCACAACAAAGCCACCATTGGGATCCATTGCCACTGCTCTGGTGGGTCGCTGCTGGGGTTCAACAATCCCCTGCTCTAGCGAGCTGGTGGATTGCTCGCCCGCTGTAAATGAATTGATATGAAGTTCGCCGCCGGTGGGATTAACGGGCATAGCATTGGTCTCGCTGGATACAAGGTAAGGCAAGGATTCCCCTGATTTGAGGCTACCCACTTGAACTACTACAATTTCAACCGATTGCAGATTTGCTCAGCCCAAGTCAGCATCAGGCTAGAAACTAGTCTGGAAAAGTTTGGGAAACTGGAGGAAATCTCTGACAATCGGTGCTTGCAGCAGAGAGTGGAGTCGCAACTGGTCAGGAGTCAAGATATGATTAAGGGTCTGGACTCAATGTTGATCGGCGTTGTTGACTGATCGTTAGGCTTTTAACTAGGAGATAAGCTCTGCTTTTAGCGTCTCAGATTGGATTTTTGACCCATCTAACTCTATTAGTAGCGTTTTCCTAACCACAAAGTTTAACAAGAGTATCCTGTGTTGCCGCTATTTTTCTAGAGATTGATAGCTTAATCGCCCACGCTGAATTGTGGGAAATTGCATATGAAACATACGCTTTCGGTTTTGGTTGAGGATGAGGCTGGAGTTTTGACGAGAATTGCTGGGCTATTTGCTCGGCGAGGCTTCAACATTGAAAGTTTGGCCGTTGGCCCTGCCGAGCAGGGGGGCATCTCGCGAATTACGATGGTGGTGCCAGGCGACGATCGCGCCATTGAACAAGTAACTAAGCAGCTTTACAAGCTGATTAACGTTTTGAAGGTACAAGACATCACCGAAATTCCTTGCGTTGAGCGAGAGCTGATGCTGCTGAAGGTGAATGCGACTAGCGCTAACCGGGCTGAAATTATTGAGCTATCGCAAATCTTCCGGGCGCGGGTGGTTGATGTGGGCGAAGACTCCCTGACGCTAGAAGTAGTGGGGGATCCAGGAAAGATGGTGGCGATCGTGCAAGTGCTGAACCGCTTTGGGCTGAGGGAAATTGCCCGAACCGGCAAAGTGTCGTTGATCCGCGAATCGGGCGTGAATACCGAGTATTTGAAGTCGATGGAGGCGCGGGTGTAGAGCAGGGCTGCCTGAGGCAGAACCAGGCAGTAGATCTGAACTGCACATTTGAATTGCCCATCTGAGCCGCTGCTTTTCTAAGGCGGGCTAGCTCAACCCTGATCGGATTCAATCGGGCGGCGGTTGCCGACGCGAGTAGCTTCGCGATGGTCTTGAAACCCTGCAACTTCAGACAGGGTATAGAGCGGTCTGCCCTTAATTTCTTCGTAGATCCGCCCAATGTACTCACCCAAAATGCCGATGCTGATCAGCTGGACGGCTCCCAAGAAGAAGATAACGACGGTAATAGTGGCAAAGCCTGTGAGCGGCGATTTGTCTGCAAAAAATCGCCAGTAGATCACTAAAACTGCCATGAACAGGGAGATGGCCGCTGCCCCCAGCCCCAGGTAAGTGGAGAGCCGCAGCGGCACTCTTGAAAAGGACACTAAACTGTTGATGGCCAAAGCCAGAGATTGGCTGAAGGTATATTTTACCTCTCCGGCAAAGCGCGGATCGCGCCGGTATTGGATGGCAGTTTGGCGAAAGCCAACCCACGCCCGCAAGCCCCGAATATAGCGATTGCGCTCTGGCATGGCATTGAGTAAGTCCACCACGCGCCGATCCATGAGGCAAAAATCACCCGTGTCTGTGGGAATTTCGACATCTGCTAGGTGACGCAGCACGCGATAGAAAGCATAGGCGGTCATCCGCTTCCACCACGGTTCTTTTTGACGCTGCGATCGCTGAGCATAAACCACCTGATAGCCCTGCCGCCATAGAACGATCATTTCGGGAATTAGCTCGGGCGGATCTTGCAGATCGGCATCCAGGACGATGATCGCCTCCCCTCGGGCAAAATTTAGCCCTGCCGTTACAGCCACCTGATGCCCAAAGTTGCGGGCCAGGCTGAGGTAAGACACGCGTGGATCCTGGTAGTGCAGCTCTCGCATCAGCATCAGGGAGCGATCGCGGCTACCATCATCAATCAAAATTAGCTCTGTGTCTCCATCCAGGCTATCCATCACCCCCCGCAGCCGCCGGTAGAGTTCAGGAATATTGGCTTCTTCGTTGTAGATGGGCACCACTAAGGAATATTGCAGACTCATATCAAACTGGGGCTACTCAGCGATCCGCGATTGAGGAATAGAGGAACATAGATATTTTCAAAAAA
>DATNOY010000778.1:0-7410 GCA_036703495.1 Coleofasciculaceae cyanobacterium | reverse complement strand
CCGGCTCCCATGCCTTCTACAATGCTAGCCAGCAAAAACATGGTTTCGCTTCTGGCTAACCACAGCATGGCCATCGCCAAGGCATACAGCACAAGGCTGAGGCTGATGAACAATCCCCGCCCATAGCGATCGCTCAAGGGTCCGACAATCAGTCGAATCGCAAAGCTAGAAAATGCGGCGGCGGTATAAAACAAGCCGACATTTAGCGCGACGCCCGATTCATGCAGGTAGAGCGGCACAAAGGTACTGAGCGTGCCAAAGGCTAATCCAATCAGCAGCAAGATCAGGGCAGGTATCCGGATGCGAGGATCTGCCAACAGGCTCCAGAACGCATAGTTGGATTGGGGCGGGGATGGTTTGAGATCGTTGGGCGGCAGGCGAGGTTCGTTGACCTGAACGGTACAAAACAAGCCGATGAATCCTAACGCTGCCGTGATCAAAAACATGGGAGTATAGCCTAACCATTCCTGAGAAAAGCCGCCAATGGCCGGCCCGATCGCCATGCCTACCGGATGCACTAAACTCATGTAGCCAATCACCTCGCCCCGATGCTGGGGCGGCGATAGATCGACAATTAAAGCACTATAGGCGAGGGCAAAAGCCGCGATGCTGATGCCGTGGAAGGCACGAACGGCAATTAACAGCGGAATGTTTTGCGTGATCATGTAGCCCAAGGGCGCGATCGCTACGGTCGTCATCCCAATCAATAGGACTCCCTTACGACCGCGATCGTCGGCTAACTGGGCCAACCAGCGGCGGGAAGGCAGCAGACCAATGGCAAAGGCTCCCATGACGATGCCAACCATCTGCTTATCTGCACCGACAGATTCGACATACAGGGGGAGCGTGGGCAGCAAAGCCGCTAACCCTGCCCAAAATAAAAGACCTGCGGTGAAGAGCACCTGCAGGTTACGCCGAAGCGCTGGACTGAATTGGGAAAAGACGTTCAAGGCTCTGAGTCCTTCAGGTGACGAAACGAAAAATAAATAGGGATGGCGCAATATATTCGTTTAGCTTATATCATGCCCAAGTTTGGTGCTTTTTCAGAGAGCACCGCCAAGGGGATTTCTGGGGCGGTGTGCCCTCGGCTCAAGCCAGATGATTTTTTGAAAGCTTCGCGGAAGGAGGCTGGCAAAAATCATCTGGACTTGACTCCGTTGAAGATTGCTATAAACCCTCTCATGGGCAAGCAGGCTAATCGACCCTTTGCAAGGGCGTGATTTTGGGATCGAGGATTTTCTGCCCAATGCCGGGGAACTTGACGGCCAAGCAGATTTTGTTTCCGGCTCCAAAAATGTGCGTCACTTTGCCTTCGCCAAAAGCTTTGTGCAGGATGCGATCGCCCACCGTCCAGTCATCTGCATGCATTCCGGGGGCATCTGCTGCCTGCTGTTTGCTCTCGCGGATGGGGGTCGCCATGCGTTTGGGAATAGCCCCGGCTGTACTGCCCAACAGCAATTCTTTGGGCAATTCTCCCAGAAATAGCGACGGGCTGGCGGGTTCACGCGAACCATACAGCCGCCGCTCGCGGGCATAGGAAAGAAAGAGCTGCTCGCGGGCACGGGTAATGCCGACATAGCAGAGGCGACGTTCTTCTTCCAGCGATTTGGGATCTTCCATCGATCGGAAATTGGGAAATAGCCCCTGCTCTAGTCCCACCAGGAAGACAACCGGAAACTCCAATCCCTTTGAGGAGTGCAGCGTCATCAGCGAAACTTTAGCCTGCTGCTCCTCATTCAAGTTATCTAAATCGGAAGCGAGGGAAGCGCTGGCTAAAAACAAGGGCAGGCTTGATTCTTCATTTTGTTCTTCGAACTGCAGAACGGCATTGTAAAGCTCCTGAACGTTTTGCAGGCGATCGAGCGCTTCATCGGTGCCCTGATTTTTCAAATCATCGACATAGCCCGACGCTTCCAAGACGCCTTGGGCAATTTGGGAGGCCGATGAGCCTTCAACTTGGGCTTGCCAGGACTGAATCATCCGAACAAAGGCAATCACGGGTTTGGCCGATCGCCCCGCCAAGGTTTGCACTGACGTCTCGTCGCTGAGAATTTGCCATAACGAGAGGTTGAGTTCTCTGGCGGCTGTTTCTAGGCGATCGATCGTGGCTTTGCCAATGCCGCGTCGGGGTGTATTGATGATGCGCTTGAGGCTGATGGAATCTTCTGGATTGGCGATCAGCCGCAGATAGGAGAGAACATCTTTAATTTCTTTGCGATCGTAGAATCGTAGCCCGCCAACCACCGTATACGGGATACCATACTGCACCAGCACTTCTTCAAACGAGCGCGATTGAGCATTCGTGCGGTACAAAATGGCAAAGCTGCTCCAGCTCAAGTCAGGATTGGTGAGCTCTAGCTGACGGATTTGATTGATTACGAAACTGGCCTCGGCCGTTTCATCGGCAGCCCGATAACAAAAGATAGCTTCACCTGATCCCCGCGTGGGACGCAGAACTTTATCAATGCGTTCGGTGTTATTTTCAATGAGCTCATTGGCCAGCTGTAAGATGTTTTCGGTTGAGCGATAGTTTTCCTCCAGCTTCACCATGGTGCGGGTGTCATCGTCAGGCAGTCCGTCGCCAAAGTCGTTCTGGAAGTCCATCAGGATGGTGAAATCGGCAGCCCGGAAGGAATAGATCGACTGGTCGGCATCGCCCACCACGAAGATCGATCGATAATTCCAGTCTTCAAACTTGCGCGAATTGGCTCCGTTGGTGACCAGCAGGCTAATCAAGTTGTACTGGGTGCGGTTAGTGTCTTGATATTCATCCACGAGAATGTGGCGAAAGCGGCGATGCCAGTAGTCTAAAACTTGGGCATTTTGCTGAAACAACTGTACCGGGATCAAGATCAGATCATCAAAATCCAGCGCATTGTTGGCGGCTAACGCTTTTTGATACTCAGAGTAAACGTTGGCAATCACCCGACCTTTGAAGTTGGGCTGTTCTCGTTCTACATCGGCCGGAGAAAACCCCTGGTTTTTGGCGTTGCTGATGGCATAGCGCATCGATCGCGGATCAAATTTCTTGTCATCCAGATTGAGCTGGTTCACCACAATATCTTTGACCAGGCTTTGAGCATCCGATTCGTCAAAAATGGAGAAGTTCTTCGTCCACTTTGCCCCTTGAGGGCTGACGTACTTTTCGATATCAAAGCGCAAAATCCGCGAACAGAGGGCATGAAATGTGCCAATCCACAGCTCTTTGGTAATGGTTTTGTAGACCTGCGATCGCAGCTTGGTTTGTTCGATGGGGGAAAGGGCCTCTAGCCGCTTGCCGTATTTTGCTTCTGCTTCCTGTTCGGCAAACAGCTTTTCAATCCGCTCCTTCATTTCTTTGGCGGCTTTGTTGGTGAAAGTCACGGCCAAAATATTTTCTGGATCAACTCGATGGGTGAGCACCAAGTTGGCAATCCGGTAGGTTAAAGCTCGGGTTTTGCCGGAGCCTGCTCCTGCCACGACCAACAAAGGGCCGCAATAATGTTCGACGGCGCGACGTTGGGATAAGTTGAGGTGGCTAAGAAAATCGGCAGGCATGGTGGGATGGGGAATAGAGGATAGGAAATGGGGTGAGCTTGGGAATTTTTTATTGTTCCTCTTTATCGTAGTCAAGAGTACCGTATCTGCCGTCCTCTTGGGTTGACTCTTGCTACTTCTAAGTCTGAGTTCCTGGGTAATCTGGCGGTGGGATAGGTTGGGGAACCGAATTGGAGTTCTGGCAGTCAGAAATTCTACGGAGCCGGTACGGAGCCAGTACGGAGTCAGTACGGAGCCAGTACGGAGCGTTCAATTCTTTGTAGACCCAATTTCCAAGAGTTTTTTGAGTTGGAAGGTTGGCTAACGAGTCTGCCAACCCTTGCACTGATTGCTACCTAAAATTTAAGCCCCCATTCCCCCTAAATTTTGCATCTAGGATAGTTTTGCTATGACATCTACCAATTCTGCCCCGCTTAAATTTCTGCCTGGCGCTTCTGCACCTCTGGCGGCAGGTGCTTTTCCAGAAGCGATCGCCATTGCTGATTTTAATCGGGATGGCAAAGTCGATTTGCTGACGGGCAACGGTAATGAGCCAACCGGGACGGCCTCTCTGTTTCTGGGAAACGGAGCAGGAGGGTTTGGCAATCCCAACACTTTCTTGGTGAATGGTGGAGATCCGGAGATGGTGGCGGTCGGGGATTTGAGCAATGATGGCATTCCTGATCTGGTGACAGCCAATGAGCAAACGCCGGGCAGCATCTCGATTCTGTTGGGGAGCGGCAACGGCAGCTTTGGCGCAGCTGCTACCCTACCCGTGGGCAATGACCCGCATCAGGTAGCGATCGCTGATTTCAATGGTGACAAGAAACTGGATCTCGTGACGACGAATACCGGAAGCGGCACGGTTTCTATTTTGCTGGGCAATGGCAATGGCAGCTTTGGCAGCGCTACTAGCTACACCACAGGCACCTCAACCCAACCTGTGGCGGTAGCGATCGGAGACTTCAACGGTGACGGCAAAGTTGATTTATCGACAGCTAACCAAAGTACTAATACAGTTTCCATTTTGCTGAATAACGGGGATGGCAGCTTTGCTGCGCCGACAACCGCTGCGGTGGGCGCTTTCCCCTACAGTATTGTCACTGCCGATCTAAATGGCGATGGCAAATTGGATCTGGTGACCGCTAACTTTGATTCTGCCAATCTCTCGGTTTTGCTAGGGAATGGCAACGGGACGTTTGCGACCGCCACATCTATTGCTGTCGGCTATGGACCGGTTTCGGTAGCCGCTGCCGATTTGAATGGCGATAGTAACAACGACCTGATTGTGGCTAACCAAAATTCTGGTACGGTTTCGGTGTTGACGGGTAATGGCAACGGCACCTTTGGCACTCCCATCAATCTGACCGTTGGCAACAATCCCTATGCCGTGGCGATCGGGGATTTCAACAATGATGGAAAGTCCGATTTGGTGACGGCTAATGCCGGCAGCCGTAATTTGTCGGTATGGCTCAATCAAACTAGCATGATGGTACGGCAGGATCAGGCGATCGATGGCTCTCGCGAAAAAGCGGTATCCATGACTGCTAACCTGACGACTGCAACGCTTTCAATCAACAGTAGCCCTGTGGTTACCTCGAATATTGCCGGGGTGATCAATGTGGTGGGAACGCAAGTGAACGATAAGATCATCGGCAATGCTCAAGACAATACGTTAGATGGGCAGGGCGGTAATGATCAAATCACTGGTTCTAAGGGCGATGATAAGCTGATCGGCGGTGCTGGCAACGATAGCCTCAATGGACAAGCCGACGATGATGTCCTGACGGGTGGTGCTGGGGACGATCGCCTTAAGGGTGGGTTTGGCAACGACCAATTTCTGTTTGGCATGAAAGGCGCGTTTACCCGTGCTGGGATGGGAGTCGATCGGATGGTCGATTTTCAAAAAGGACGCGATCGGATTGTCCTTGATGCAACCAGCTTTACTCGGCTGGAGCAACGCAGCCTCTTTGTCAAGCGGCTCTCGTTTGAGGCAGTAGACAGTCAGCAGCAGGCTGGAAAAAGCAATGCTGCTATTACTTACGATCGCTCTACAGGCAGCCTTTACTACAACGAAAATCGCAAAGATGCTGGGTTTGGCTCTGGTGGTCTGTTTGCAACGCTCAATCGATCGATTGATCTGAACGTCTCCGATTTTACGATTCAGCGCTAGGGATGCAGTTAACCCAGATTCTCAAACTCTCAAAGAATCTGGGAATCTATAGCAATTTTCAACGGAGTCAGGTACAGATAATTTTTTGAAAGTCTCGCCCCGCGAGACTTTCAAAAAATTATCTGGCTTTAGCCGAGTGCGAACCGCTCTAAATTGCCGAGGTCTATAGCCGTAGCCACTTGGGTTAGAACGGGGTGCAGGGGTGGAACCCCTGGCTGGGGACGCAGCCCCCATCCCCTCTGTCCTATATAAAGTGGCGATAGCTATACTAGGTATGCTCGATGGATTGGACAGGCATAGATGACTGGCATGGGTCAGCAGGGTAGGATGATAGGTAGAGGTGAGTTCCCCACCCTTCAGGCTTAACCCTTCTGGGACTCAGTTTTTCGGGACATGATCAGCAAAAACGAATCCCTCTCTCGCAGCTTCATGTGCTTGAGTTTTACGACGGCTGCTTTACTGGTTGCCGCGCAGTTAACCATGGGTCTGTCTAGTTCTAACGCACAGAAGCCCCCTACATCTGTCGCCTTTGCTTCATCCTTTATTGCCTTTCCAGATCAGCCGCCGTCTAGCCGCCCCGATTCTTCGCTGCCAGCCCTCACCATTTTGCCGCGTCCTGGCTGGGCGTCGGCTCTGCAAACGGCGATGAATCCTAACCCTCTGGCCCAGCGATCGAGGCTGATTGTAGATTTGAGCGATCGCCAGGTTTACTTATTTCAGGATGGCGTTCAGGTGGCAAACTACGAAATTGCGATTGGACAGACCGGCTGGGAAACGCCAACCGGGGAGTTTAAAGTGATTTCGATGCAGACCGATCCCGTTTGGCAGCATCCATTTACCGGAGAACTGTTTCCGTCGGGCGCACAAAATCCGCTTGGGTCGCGCTGGATTGGGTTCTGGACAGATGGCACCCATCAAATTGGCCTGCATGGCACCAATCAAGCGGATCTAATTGGGCAAGCCGTATCTCATGGGTGTATTCGGCTGCGCGATGCCGATATTCAATCCCTCTATCCGCAAGTGGCAATCGGCACTGATATCTTAATTCGCCCTTAATCAACCCCTAAAAATCAAGCCAAAAAATTGGGTACTGGCAGCTCCAGTACCCAATTCCTAGTAAATTTAGTATCTGATATCTAAGACTGAATGTTCGCCCTAGCAGTGGGATGTCGCTTCAAATTTGTGTGCATAGGTTTTCAGCAGTGAACTGACCTGGGATAGGACTTCATCCCCCCCATTTTTGCCAAATGCCTGTCGATCGGGAAAGAATTCTGGACGATCGATATTCCGGGCGATCGCTTCATTAACCTGCTGGGCAATCAGGATTTGTAGGTCATCTTTAGCCCGGCTACGCTGATATTCAGCCCCTTCCTCGGTGGTGGCATAGAGCGGCGGCAGCCGGTTGAGGGCATAGGCCGCAATATCGCCTAGATCAAGGGTAAGGTCGCTGGTGGCTTCAATTTCGGCCACACGGGCGATCGCTTCGGTCAGCACGAGCTCTTCCATGACGTTGATGAACTGCTTGCGTGGAACTGCCACCACTTCACCCGTTAGGAGTGAACCCATTAGGCGATCGAGCGCCATATATTCCTCAATGGAGAGTTCGGAAGCAGTATCACAGATACGCCCTACTTCTGCCTCCATTGCGGGTGTTAAGTAACCATCTTGTAGAGCCTGCTCAACAATTCTTTCGATACTCATAAGGCTTTTATGCTCCACAG
>DATNOY010000777.1:0-8719 GCA_036703495.1 Coleofasciculaceae cyanobacterium | reverse complement strand
CAGCGACCGATTGGGCTAATGAGTTGCATCTGAAAAATAGCGCTTTTGCTAGAGTGGCTGAGCGAATTCACCAGGAAATCTTATCTCTGTAGATTTTTTCATGCCTCCACAAATTTATAGGGCAAAATCCTATCGGTTTTGCTATGGAGGAATTTGTCGCGTCAACCCAGAGGTCAACATCCGATCTCGCGCCTCTGAAACAGCTGCAATTGTTGAGACTACAGGCAATTTGGCTAGAGATGCCAGTGGCGTATTACAGCAAGGCGATCGACTTTGGGCAGATGTTAGTGTGTCTTTTGCGCGCAAACAGTTGAGCGGATGGGTCTCATCCTTGTATCGGTGTAACGGATAGGCTATGAAGCCCTCCGTTACTTGCAGCACAGTAACAGTGGTAGATGCGACCTTTTCACTGATTATTATCTACTAATATAAACAGGCTGCTCTCTGCGCGGTTGCCTTGGGGTTTCTCTGGCCATCGTACACTCGCCAGTTGCAGACGGACAGGTGACACATCCGTTTTTGTTGCAAATATCGATGGAACCGTCTTTGCTAACGCTCCAACCACAGCGTGCTCCGGTCGCAGTGCTATCAATACATTGACCGACTGCCGTTCTTCCATCGATCGCCCAGGCTGGTAAAGACAATGCGATCGCTGCCAAGCTGAAAGACGCTACAAGTAAAGATGTGACTTTCATGATCAAGATTTCTCCAACGTGAGGTTTGAAATTGAATCGGTTTCTACTTAACCTGTACGTTGGTTAGTTGATTTTATGCAGTCCTCAAGCCGTTGAGTGCTATTCAGGATAGATAGGGGTGTGCAGAGGTTTCCTGTGATCGGTCAACCGGAAGGTTTTACAGTTATGTCAGGAAGTTATCCAGCAACCGAGCTTCAGCTGATGTCGTGTTGAGTCTACGCATGAACAGACATCTGGGAATTCTTGTTTCGTAAACATCGCTCATCCCTTCACCATTTAAGTTTTAGCCTTCTCAACGCGATGGGTTAAAATTTGACGACATCAAGGTGAGCCTGAGCTTAAACCATAACTGTCGCCATCCCTCAACCCACCCTAGAGCAGTTTTTGAGTCTACCCTACATTGAAGATTCACCGTCCTGGGAATTCATGAATACAGCAACCATTCAGAAACCTATGCCTGGAGGCAAGCATAGTCGCCGCCCCAGCGGTCGCGATCGCCGTTTCAGACTTGGGCAGATTGCAAAGTTGTAAAACGAGATTGCTCTGCCAGTAGACATGTTGTCGCGATCGCCATTTCAGCAGTGGGCGGATTGAAAGATTACGTATGGCGAGACAGCTAAGCTGGCGTCGGTTTGTGTTAATTCACTGTTAACAGATACTTTGTAGCAAACATTTCAATTAGTACAGAGCTGGTACGATAGAATTCCAATCATAGGGTAGATTGAAAGGAGCGCCTGCCTTACGAGGGCGCACAACGACAAGAATCTGTTAACGATCAGATTTCTTGACTTCGATGACAGAAAACTGTTACCACGACGAAAAAATGTTAACAGCGTCAAGAGCGTGTTAATGACGCCATATAAAATCCTACTCTGCACTAATCCATGAAACCAATGGGTAGTACTGGACTCGAACCAGTGACATCCTGCTTGTAAGGCAGGCGCTCTACCAACTGAGCTAACCACCCGAACTTTTGTGCTTACCGCACGATTAAACATGATAGCAGATCTTTTCGCTTCCCTGCACAACTAATTCAAGATAAATTTGAATCAGCCCTGATCAAGCCTGATCTCAGCAGGACACATTCCCTATGCCAGCGGGTCGGACACACGATCGCATCACCCTATGGTCTTTGCCCGTTGTCGCGGGTTTAACCTTTGCAGCCACGCGGCAAAGCACCCCTACCCTGCTGATCTGTGCAGGATTTTTGTTTGGGGGATTGATGCTAGGGCCAGATCTCGATATCCATTCCATTCATTACAAGCGCTGGGGTTGGCTGCGCTGGATTTGGTTGCCCTACCGGGGCAGCATGAAACATCGATCGCCGTGGTCGCATGCGCCAATCACCGGCACCACAGTGCGAGTCATTTATCTGCTGGTCTGGCTAGGTTTCTTTGGCTTAGCCAGTATTGCCATCTGCAATCAACTGGGACAGTTTGGCTGGACTTGGGATGAAATTGGCAGCGGACTGGGGCGATCGCTCTGGCAGTATCGCGTAGAAGCGATCGCCTTTGGGGTGGGGTTAGAGGTCGGAGCCTTCAGCCACTACACAGCCGATTGGTGGGTGTCATCGCAGAAACGCAAGCGGAAGCAGCGGAAAAAGAGATAGAGACTGAGCAATCGCCAGTCCAGTGTTTTAGGATCAGGGACAACCTATGTCTAGCATCTAACTCATGACCTCAGAAAATTCTTTGACCGCTTTGCAACGATTGATTGAAGTGGTAGCGCAGCTGCGATCGCCTGAGGGCGGCTGTCCCTGGGATTTAGCTCAAACGCCGGAAACGCTGATTCCCTATGTATTGGAAGAAGCCTATGAGGTAGTGGATGCCATTCGGCAGGGCGAACCTGGCGCGATCGCCGAAGAGTTAGGCGATTTGCTGCTGCAAGTGGTCTTGCAGGCGCAGATTGCCAGCGAGTCAGGGCAGTTTGATCTGGCGACGGTGGCTAACCACATTGCAGAGAAGCTGATTCGTCGGCATCCGCATGTATTTGGAGAGGTGACGGTAGATAGCATTGCCGAGGTGCATCAAAACTGGGAGCAAATTAAGGCTGCCGAAGAGCAGAGCAAGTCTGCAGATCCGGTGAATGGGCAAGCGCTTTCGCCTCGGTTAAGCCGGTATGGGCGATCGCTGCCACCCCTCACGGCCGCAATGAAAATCTCAGATAAAGCGGCCGCTGTCGGCTTTGAGTGGGAAAACATTGAAGGCGTTTGGGCCAAGTTCCAGGAAGAGCTAGGCGAATTTCAGCAGGCAGTGCAGTCCGAGACGCAAGAACGGCAGCAGTCCGAATTGGGCGATCTGTTGTTCACGATCGTCAACCTGGCCCGCTGGTATGGACTAGACCCCGATGCAGCCCTGCAAGGCACCAATCAGCGCTTTATTCAACGCTTCTCCCAGGTAGAGCAGGCGTTAGGAGAGGGGCGATCGCTGGCTGACTACAGCCTGGAGGAACTGGAGCAGCTTTGGCAAACTGCAAAGGCCAACCTGGCTAAAGCGCAGTAGCGCATTACTTGACGCCACTCCCTAACAGGAACAGACCGATCATCGTCACACTGTTCCAGAGGCTATGCAGCAGCATGGAAGCCAACAAGCCTCGCGATCGCGTGTAGACAAACCCCAGCACCGTTCCTAAAACCGTCAGAGGTAACACTTCTGAAAGGCTGAGGTGAGCTGCGGCAAAAATCAAGGCACTCAGCCCGATCGCCCCCCAAACCGGCACATAGCGAGTTAGGGAAGGCAGCAGAAACCCTCGGAAAAACAGCTCCTCAAAGACGGGAGCAGCAATGGCAGCCGTAAAGAAGAACATGGCTAGGGCGATCGGATCGCCCTCTTCTAGGACAATTTGCAACAGGGGATTGCTGCCGCCTTGCCCCTGCCAGATTTGTTGATTCAGGATAGAGATCAGCAACATTAGCGGGAGGGCGGCGAAATAGCCCCCCACACCCCAGAGAATCCAACTGCGTTTTCCGGTTGGGCGAAACCAGCCTTCGGGCAGCGGCAAGTAGGGCTTGATGGAGAAGTATAAAACGGCCAGACCGGAACCTGCCATCAGCAAATAGTAGGTGAGCGTGTAGGCTGCTTTAGCCCGAATGCCAAAGGCAGCAAAACTGACGCCGAAGGCCCCCACAATCAGCGGAATGACAATCTGCCCCATGAAGAAGAAGCCCACCACCAAAACTTGCAAAATGGTTTCCCATTCCCAAGGCACATTCCACCCCAGGTTGGCATCGCTGGTAAGTTTCTGTCTGCTGCGTAAGAAGGCTCGGATGCCCATCACAATCAACAAAACCAGCCCAATCAGACCGCCCAAGGTGGGCAATGTTCCGACAATCGCCAACTTTACCAGGGTGTCCTGAGCGATTTTCTGCTCGGCGACCTGCAAGGCAGTTAGCGCATCCGATCGCTGCTGTAGTTGATAGAGCCGCGAGAGGGTTTTGTAGCGAAACCAGCCTTCTAGATTTTTTTGGATAATCGGCTCGGCATCTGGCAACAGGCGAGGCGGATTGCTCCACAGTCCGCTCAATACATTCGTGATGTTGGCTAGCGGTTGGGTGTCAGAGCGATCGCCCAAGCGGTTGATCAACCCGGACCAGGTTTCCAAAGCAGCCGGAATTTTGGCTTGCTCCGCCTCCAGAATGCCAATCCGCAGATCGAGCTGGTTCAGTAAGTCTCGCTGTTGCCGAATCGCAGCTTGCACTTGCTCTTGAGGATCGGTGAGCCGCTTAGAACGGCTAGGAATAGGCGCTGCGGCTGGAGCGACAGCCGTACGAGCCGTCATCTGCTGCAGCCGCGTTTCGAACTGCTTGAGGTTGGTCGCGGCCGATTGGCGCACCTCTTGATACTGCTTCAGGGCGTCGCCTAACGGATCTTTGCCCAGCAAGGCATTGCGCGTCTTCGCCAAACTGGGATCGTCGGTGCTGCTGATCTCGGTGGCATGCAGCAACAAATCCGTTTGGTATAGCTGAAGGCGATCGGTAATCTGAGGCTCGCTCAAGCTACCCAGTAAAGAACTGCCCAATAAGGCAACCACGACCAGGGTAATTGCCCCCAAGACTAGCCGTTTAATTGTCGTTCTGGTCATCCACTCTCCTGCCAGCGGCGATCGCTGCAAACTGCTCTGTTTGGCATTATCGCATTCGTCGCGGGAGGTGGGGATGTTCTGGGGGCTGCGGTTGATTGTGGATTGCCTTTTAGATTGCCTTTTAGATTGTCTTTCGCCGATCGTCCAGGGCTACGGTAAAATTCTGATGATTTCTCACTTTGAGTCTTTACATTTTAGTCTGTTGGGAGGATACAGCCCTGGTTACTCGCGTTGTCATCGTACGTCATGGTGAAAGTACCTTCAATGTCCAGCGCCGAGTGCAGGGACACTTCGATCAGTCCAATCTGACGGAAGCCGGTCAGGCAGGTGCGGTTCAGGTGGGCATTGCTTTGCAAGAGCTTTCCTTCGCGGCTGCCTATGGCAGTCCTTTGCAACGAGCCAAAGAAACGGCAGAACTGATTCTTTCGCAGTTGGGGCAACCGCCCAAGCTCCAGCTCACGGACGATCTGAAGGAAATTAATTTGGTGGAGTGGGAAGGCTTACATTTTCAGGAAGTGGAAGAGCGCTTTCCAGAAAGCTATGTTTGCTGGCGCGATCGCCCTCACGAACTGAAAATGCGCTCTGCCGATGGAACCAAAGAATTCTATCCGGTGATTGACCTCTATGAGCAAGCGCGGCGATTTTGGCAAACCGTGTTGCCGCAGCATGCCGATCAAACCATCTTGATTGTGGCCCATAGCGGCATCAATCGCTGTTTGATTGGCAGTGCCTTGGGATTGGGGGTGGAATACTATACTGCCCTGCATCAGTCCAACTGCGGCATCAGCGTACTCAACTTCTCCGGCGGCTTGGATCAGCCTGTGCAGCTAGAGTCGATGAATCTGACCGGACACCTGGATCAACCCTTGCCTTCTGCCCGGAAAAATCAGGGGGTGCGGATGTTGCTAGTGCGGCATGGTGAAACCGACTGGAACCGCCAGCAGCGCTTTCAAGGACAAATTGATGTGCCGCTGAACGAACAGGGCAAAGTGCAGGCGCAGCAAGCAGCTGATTTTTTGCAGTCTGTGCCGATCGATCGCGCCATCACTAGCCCGCTGTTGCGCCCCAAGCAAACTGCTACCGCCATTTTGCAAAACCATCCCAATTTATCGCTAGAGCTAGAGCCTGAACTTCAGGAAATTAGCCATGGGCTGTGGGAAGGCAAACTAGAGTCTGAGATTGAACAGGGCTATCCGGGGTTGCTGCAACAGTGGCAGCAGGCTCCCGAAACGGTGCAAATGCCCGAGGGCGAAAATCTGCAGCAGGTGTGGGAACGCTCAACGGCCGCTTGGAATGCGATCGTGGCTTCTACTCCCTTGGGCACCGCAGAGCGTCCGACCACGGTGCTGGTGGTGGCGCATGATGCCGTCAACAAAGCCATCCTGTGTCATGTGGTGGGGCAAACGCCAGCCCAGTTCTGGACGTTTAAGCAGGGCAATGGGGCAGTCAGTGTGATTGACTATCCCCAGGGAATTGCCGGAAAACCGGTTCTTCAAGCCATGAACATCACCACCCATCTGGGTAGCGTACTCGATAAAACCGCAGCAGGAGCGCTGTAAGGAAGGATGCCTAGTGAACTGCTGCGACAAGTCCGAGTCCTCGATCCGGTGTCCCAGGGCGATCGCTTGAGCGATGTTTTGATTAGGGATGGGGCGATTGCCTCAGTCAAGGACTCAATTTCTGAAGCTGACTGTCCCAGCGAAACTCAGATAACGGATGGCATGGGCTTGGTGCTGGGTAGCGGATTGGTCGATCTCTATAGCCATTCTGGAGAACCAGGGTTTGAATCTCGCGAAACCCTGGATTCGCTGATGCGGGCGGCCAGTGCCGGGGGCTTCACCCGGTTAGCTCTATTGCCTGATACCGATCCGCCTTTAGACCATCCGGCCAGCCTGGCTGGGTTACTAACTCGGGTGCAGGCGCTAGGCCCAAAAAATCCGGTGCTCCCCAGCCTTCACCTCTGGGGAGCGCTGACGCTTGGCGTCAAAGGGGAGCAAATGGTGGAAATGGCAGAAATGTCCACTGCTGGCATCCTGGGCTTTGCCGATGGACAACCCATCCAGAACGGATCGCTCTTGCGGCGAATTTTGGAATATGGGCAAACGTTTGGCCAGCCGATCGCCCTCTGGTGCTGCGATCGCCAGATTGCTGGCAATGGGGTGGTTCGGGAAGGAGTAGAGGCGCTGAAGCTGGGGATTCCGGGTTGTCCGACGATTGCAGAAACCGCTCCGCTGGCCACGCTGTTGGAGTTTGTGGCAGCATTGCCCACCCCAGTCCATATCATGCGGGTATCAACTGCCCGCAGCGTTGAGCTGATTCGCACGGCCAAAGCAGCAGGCTTACCGATTACTGCCAGCACAACCTGGATGCATCTGCTGCTCAGCATTTTAGAGGTGCATAGCTATGATCCGAGCCTGCGCCTAGAGCCGCCGTTGGGCAATCCAGCGGATCGGCAAGCGCTGATTCAAGGCATTCAAGATGGCGTGATTGATGCGATCGCCATTGATCACAGCCCTTATACTTACGAAGAAAAAACGGTAGCCTTTGCAGAAGCGCCACCGGGAGCAATCGGCTTAGAGTTGGCTCTACCGCTGCTGTGGCAAGCATTTGTAGAAACAGGCATCTGGGACGCCTTAACGCTCTGGCAATGCCTCAGCCTCAATCCGGCGCGTTGCCTAGGACAAACGCTAGGGGCGATCGCTGCGGGACAGCCAGCCGAACTGGCGCTCTTTGATCCTCAGGCAACCTGGACAGTCACAGCCCAAACTCTTAACTCTCGTTCGACCAATACCCCCTGGTGGGGGCAGGAAATCACCGGGCGAGTCCTCAAAACATTTGTGCCATCCCGTGCCAATTTCAATCTCGATCGCTATAACTGAGTCCATGTGATAAAGTGTGCCTCGTGAACCACACCTGAGCCGATCTGCATCTACTCTGATTTGACCCCTGCGAGCGGCGCAAGCCCCCACCGTCTACCGATAGCTATCCAAAGCATCGGAGATGGACTGGGAGTTTTGCCTATCCCCTCCCCTTCGTTTTTAGTTCTGACTTAACCCAGAGGTTTGAGATGGCGTTTTGGGAATTCCTAATCCAAAAAGAAGGCGATCGATCTTGGCTCCCCCTAGAATCTCCAAAAGTTGAGATTCTGGAGGGTCGGTACCGCATAGTAGCGCGTTCTAGCCGGATTAACGCCCCTGTCGAGATTCGGATGGTGCAAAATGCCACCCATGAAACGCCCCCTGTCCGCCGCATTCAGAAACGCACCAGCCAAACGAATAAAGATGGGTTAGTCGTTATTATTCCCTTTACCCGCCTGGTCCCCGGTGAATGGGAACTACGCTGTACCGGCGATTTAATGGCAGAAATGCTGGGCGAGGGGTGGCAGCATGGCGTACAGCTCCAGGTATTGCCGCTGGAGTCTACCTCAGATGACTGGGATCCAGATTGGCAAGAAGACTCCACCGACTTGACTGATTCAGCAGCTCAAGCACAGACCAGTCAGGCGCAGGCAGCTCAAGAGAATGCTGATCAGACCCAACCCGATCAGACTCAACCCGATCAGACTCAACCCGATCAGACTCAACCCGATCAGACCCAAAGCGACGGACTACCGATCGCTGACGCGATCGCCGTTCAGGATGCAACAGACCTGCCTCTAGAAGCCCAGGCTACAGCCGTTGCCACAGCCGAGGACAGCGATTCGCCTGATTTTGGTCAGCTGGCAGCTGCCACCCTAGCCCACAGTTTGCACCTGAGCTTAGAACGGCAAACCTATGTGGTGCTGAGAGAACAGCCACTGCTGCTGCAGGGACAAGTCCAGCCTCAGGCAGAACAGGAGCCACCAGATCGAGCATTTGCGGGCGGACACCTGCGCCTGCGCCTGTTTGATCCTCAAACGTCTCAAATGTTGGTGGATGAAACGCAGCCTTTAGCAGAGCAAGCCC
>DATNOY010000776.1:0-7294 GCA_036703495.1 Coleofasciculaceae cyanobacterium | reverse complement strand
TCAGCAGATTAGGGATTTGCAATTTGATAACATTCCCATTGGCAACACCATTAGCGATAGGGCCGCAAGCCCTATCGCCCCTACAGGGGTATACGATTTTTCCGCAAATCCCTTAGTTCTCCCAGCAATTTATCTTCCTGGCAATTTATCTTCCTGGCAATGAGTCACCAGCATAGGATGGTAGGAATAGATCTACCGGAGTCCGGGCATCTGTCCCGCCTGAGCGAGACGCTCACACTACAAAAGGTTGTTAGATTGAACGGCTGTTAGATCAAAGCCAAAGCCTACCAGCCTGATCCATTGGCACAAGCATAGCCCAAGCTTAAAGCCTGAGCTATGTGGCTGGATTTAACCGGATGACTAAGCCGAGGCTACTTGGCTCCAATCGATGTAGGGTAATTTGGCTGCTGTTTGCCGCACCTGATCTGCTTGGGCAACCAACTGTCCGCAGGCATCCCATGTACCACTGAGGAACATATTTCTAGCGCCCTCACCCATGGCTACCGCAATGGAGCGATCGGCAAACCGAACTTGCATGGCTTCTAAGTCTAGTGTGGCTGGAGTTTCTGGGTTGGCTGCCAGCCACTCCTGCAGTTGTTCCACACTGGCTGCGTCAGCCGTTACACAAGGAATCCCCATAGCGACACAATTGCCAAAGAAAATTTCGGCAAAGCTTTCGCCCACGATCGCCTGAATGCCCCACTTGGCGATCGCTTGCGGTGCATGTTCGCGAGACGACCCACAACCAAAGTTGCGATTGACTACTAGTAGGCGGGCCCCTTGATATTGGGGTTGATCAAAGGCATGTTGTCCTTGAGTTTGGGTCCGATCATCAGCAAACACCTGTGCTCCTAGTCCATCAAACGTAACGCATCGCAGAAACCGAGCGGGAATGATGCGATCGGTATCAATGTCATTTCCTACCAGAGGAATCCCCCGTCCTGTAACAGATTTAACCTGGCTCATAGCATAACTTCCTAGATAGTTCAGTATTTTTGTTCAGCTTGGTTTAGCCTTTGGTCACTGCTCTACAGCAACTCACGGACATCGGTAACGGTTCCTTGTACCGCTGCCGCTGCCACCATTGCCGGACTCATGAGCAGCGTCCGGCCGGAAGACGAGCCTTGCCGTCCTTTGAAGTTGCGATTAGAGGATGAAGCGCTGATCTGCCGTCCTTGCAGTTTGTCAGGATTCATGGCCAGGCACATGGAACAGCCTGCTTCGCGCCATTCAAACCCTGCTGCCTCAAAAATTTTGTCTAACCCTTCTGACTCAGCCTGCTGTTTGACTCGCTCAGAACCAGGTACCACAAATGCTTTAACGCCTTCTGCCACATGCCGACCTTTGGCAATTTTGGCAGCTTCTCGCAAATCACTGATCCGACCGTTGGTGCAGCTGCCAATAAAGCACACATCCACCTTGGTGCCAGCGATCGCCTGTCCTGGAGCCAGATCCATGTACTGATATGCTTCTGCTGCCAGATAGCGATCGCTTTCGGGCATGGAATCGGGCGTGGGCACCTGTTGATTAACGCCAATGCCTTGTCCTGGCGTGATGCCCCAGGTAACAGTCGGCGGAATCTCAGCAGCATCAAAGACTACAACATCGTCGTATTCAGCATTAGCATCGCTGCGCAAGCTCTGCCACCAGGCAATTGCCTGCTGCCAATCGGCTCCTTTGGGGGCAAAGTCTCGCCCTTGCAAATAGTCAAACGTCACTTGATCGGGGTTGACATAGCCACAGCGAGCCCCTCCCTCGATCGCCATATTGCAAACGGTCATGCGTTCTTCCATGCTCATTTGCTCAAACGTGGTGCCAGCAAACTCATAGGCATAGCCCACCCCGCCGGTTACGCCGAGGGTGCGGATGATGTGCAAAATCACGTCTTTGGCATAGACCCCTGGAGCCAAGGGTCCATTCACCTCAATTTTGCGAACCTTGAGCTTGGAGAGCGCCAGGGTTTGAGAAGCTAAGACATCCCGGACTTGGCTGGTGCCGATACCAAAGGCGATCGCACCGAAAGCACCATGTGTAGAGGTATGGCTATCACCACAGGCGATCGTCATTCCCGGTTGAGTTAAGCCTTGCTCTGGAGCAATCACATGCACCACGCCTTGGTTACCCGACCCAATATTGTGAAACGTGATGCCGTTGGCTTGGCAGTTTTGCTCGATCGCCTGCATCATTTCTTCTGCCAACGTATCGGCAAAGGGACGAGCTTGATTTTCGGTAGGGACAATGTGATCGACTGTGGCAACAGTGCGTTCTGGAAACAGAACCTTCAGCCCCCGATCTCGCAGCATCGCAAAAGCCTGAGGGCTAGTAACTTCATGAATTAAGTGCAGCCCGATAAACAATTGGGTTTGCCCAGAAGGTAGCGTCCCGACCGTATGTAAGTCCCAAACTTTGTCAAACAAGGTGCCTTTGCTCATAGCTAACCCCTCTCAAAATAGGCTGTTGATTTGGCAGAATGACTCTGTAATCTTTGATTCTGTGATCTTTACAATAAGAAACGCCATTATAAATGTCCAATATATCTTTACCACTCAACTCATACTTTGAAGATATTAATTGAGCCTATCTCATTAGCGGCTGTAGCCTGGCTGCTCTAAGAGCCTGCTCTAAGGACTGTTTGAATGAAGATAAAGATGGCTAAACTACGCTTGATTCGATCCTCCCTAAGGGATCTGCAGGAAAATCGTATACCCCTGTAGGGGCGCAAGGCCTTGCGCCCCTATCGCTAATGGTGTTTCCAGGGGGGATGTGATTAAATTGCAAATCCCTAACCATCCTCCCATCAGGAGGGAACCAAACAAAAGGTCTGAAGTTCCTTTTTAAGGAGGATCTAGAGGGATTGATCCCTTTGCTGACAAACAGGTTTTAAACCCCAGATTTAGAGCATTCCAGTATGAAATCGTTTGGAAAGGAAAGCTAGATTGTTCAAATTGTTCAAGTATGGTTATGGGTTTCCTAGACCCAAGTTTCACAAACCCTGGCTTCATATTGCATTGCTGGGGCTGTGGCTGATTATCGGAGCAGGAGTGCGGTTCACCCTGTTGGACTCCAAGCCACCTTGGAATGACGAGCTGGCTACCCTGGTCTTTAGTTTGGGCAATAGCCTGCGCCTCGTGCCTTTGGATCAGCCGATGGCGCTAGAGACGCTGCTTGCCCCACTGCAACCCAATTCGGCTAACACCGTAGGCGATGTCGTCCATCACCTGCTGACTGAAAGCACCCATCCACCCGTTTATTTCATCCTTACCCATGCGTGGCTCAAGCTTTTCCCTAACGAAGCAGGATTTGTTTCAGTCTGGGCAGCCCGATCGCTCTCGGCTCTGTTTGGCATCGCTGCGATTCCGGCTCTATTTGGCTTTGGCTGGCTTACCTTCCGTTCTGGCTGGGCCGGTCAAGCGGCAGCAGCCCTGATGGCTGTCTCACCCTATGGTGTCTATCTGGCTCAGGAAGCCCGTCATTACACGTTAGCCATACTCCTGATCATTGCTTCCCTTAGCTGCCTGGTGGCTGTCATCCATCGTCTTGGCGATCGCTTGCCCCTCCCCCTGTGGCTGTGCTGGGTATGGGTAGGCATCAACGGCTTAGGGATTGCCGTCCACTATTTCTTTGGTCTGGTTTTAGCAGCAGAAGCTGTTGCCCTGATCGGAACTTGGATCTTAGACCCGCCGTTGTTGCCTTCTGCTACTAAACGCAAGCTTTATGCGGTTGCCGCAGGCACGTTGAGCGGGGTTGTAGTCTGGATTCCAGTATGGCGGAGTGTGACAGGCAACGAATTGACGGAGTGGATTTATGACCAAAATTTTCTGAGTAATGCGATCGCACCGCTCTCTCGTCTGGGAGTCTGGATCATCACGATGGTACTGCTGCTGCCTGTAGAAGGGGTGCCTTTGTCTATCGCCATCGCCTGTGGTGCAATGGTGCTGCTGGCAACGCTTTGGTTAGCTCGCGTTACCTATCAGGGACTTAAGCAGCAGTGGCATCACCCGGAACAGGGCAGAGCCACCCGCATCTTGATAGGATTTTGGCTAGGGGCGATCGGAGTCACCCTCTGCCTCACCTACGGATTCCACGCCGATCTGACGATTGCCGCTCGCTACCAGTTCACCTACTTCCCTGCTGTGGTGACTTTGGTGGGGGGGGCGATCGCTATCTCCCATCGCTCAGCCCAAACCATCGTCCTGTCGATCATCCTGGGACTGTTGGGCAGTCTGACAGTGGTGACAAATTACGGCTATCAAAAACCCGATCGCCCCGATCAGCTAGTTCCCATCATTCGGGATACTTCTCAGGTGCCAGTGCTAATTGCTACTGCCCATCAAACCTATGAGCAAACCCGAGAGCTGATGGGCTTGGCACTAGAGTATCACCGCCAATCTCAGCAATCTGTTAGAGAGTCACCCGCACCCCGCTTTCTGCTAGCGCATTTGCAGCCTGGCTCTAATACAGCCACTACGGTGCTGCAAAATACAGTCAAGCAGCTCCCCCGGCCCTTTGATCTATGGACGGTTAACTTTTTGCCCCTCGTGGAACCGGAGGTGCCGACCTGCACGTTAGACCGAATCAATCGTCCGCTGATGCATGGGTATGACTACCGGCTGTATCATTGCTAGAAGCTAGGATCTAGAGAAATTTGTAGATCTTTTTAGAAGTTAGAGCGCATAGGCAGCTTGCAATGACCAAATAATCAAAAATGCGATCGATCCAATGATGAAAATCCCAGAGAGGATTACGGCGATCGGGCTATCTGCGCCCTTAAATTTCATAATTCCTCGATCGAAGTCTGGCATATGAGTGATGTCTCCTGTAAATGATTCGGGGATAAATCTGCAAACAGGCTAAGGTTCAATCAACGAGTTAATTCTATCCAATTCGATCGGAAGTCCCCAAAAATTACATTTCTATTTAATGCCAGTGACTTAAGGCATAAACTCTCTATCGAGATCCCGAAATCTCAAAGATTTCGGGGATCTGAGCCGCCTATTTCAGTGTCATTCTACCTCTATTGGCTTAAAAATCTTGTTGGTATAATCTATGCAAGCCGTCTTTTCGCCCAACCCTAATGTCGGATAGCGTTGAAGTCTTTATCTCTTACTCGAAGCAAGACAAAGAGTTGCGGGATGAGACATTATTCTGCTGTTGATCAGCACCGACTTTCTCAACACCGACTACTGCAATCAAGTGGAGATCCCGGAAGCACTGCGGCGACATGAGGCAGGTAAGGCTACGGTGATGCCTATGATTTTGCGATCCTGTGGCTGGAAATATACCCCCCTGGCGGCAATCCAGGCATATCCCGAAAAAGCAAAGCCCATCGTAAGCTGGACGTATATTAATGATGCTTATACGGATGTCGTAAATGTGGTTTATCTCGTAGCAACAGAGATTAAAAAAGGACGCGATGACCTGAGATTCGATCGCAACATCAACTACAAACCCTTGCGAGATTTACTGAAGGCAGGAAAATGGAAAGAGGCAGACCAAGAAACTGCGGACCGGATGTGCGAAGTCATGAAGCGACCGAAACAAGGCTGGCTGCGAGTGGAAGATATTCAGCAGTTTTCTTGTACTGACCTGCAGACAACTGATCAGCTCTGGGTGAAGTACAGTGGCGGTAAGTTTGGCTTCAGCATCCAGAAGAAAATTTGGCAGGAATGTGGCAGTCCAATGGCTTCAGGAGAAAAATGGGTTCGCTTTTGCGTTAGAGCAGGGTGGAAAAATCAAGAAGTGACAGCCTACCTGTCTTATTTAAAGCTAAAATTACGCCTTTTTAATTCTCCGTTGGGAGAATTACTTCACTTTACATGGTTAGGTGTTATGTGGGGAGAGGAGATGGTCTTGCGTCTCTTCTCTCGCGCAAAGACTTGTGGGTTGTAGCACAATCAAGCCCCAGACATCTCTGAAGATTTGTAATTACGCTTCTTTTACACGCCTTTTCAGAAATCTGATACCTGGCACTGCCCTTATTTCCTTTCATCTCAAAGAAAATTTCGGCATGTCCAATTTGGCATTCATAAATTCTGGATTCAAGCAGCGAAGTAGGGTGGGCATTGCCCACATTAATCTTTCACTCATCGCCCAGCGACATCATTCCAAATTTCATCACTTTTTCATTCTCCTCACAACCACATCCCCGATCTGCCTCATATATTCCCGCTCCACCTATCGGTGAAAACTAGATACTTTCCACTGAGGACACTTCGCCAACCCATGCTTCACCGGGTTGTAATGTAAATGATCCAAGTGCTTCCGAAAATTTCCCTCATCTCGGATCGTATTGCCGAAGATACAAGATCGTTTGGGGTGTTGTAAATAGGGGCGATCTGATCGTAAGGACGATCGCAGCCTCTTCAAAGGCAACAGAAAAAGTCCCTAAACACAGCAGCCCACCGCAGGTCGCCTAAAATTGAGAGAGCGATTGCCTCGGAGCCGAACTCATGGTAAACCCACTACCCTTAATTCCCACCATCCCGACAGATACTTGGGTCGAAGCCGACTGGGAAGATTTCCTCACCTTTGCTGACGATCCAACCCTCGTAAACGGCAGGTTTTATTACGATCAAGGCTATATGAGGATTGAAATGTCTCCGCTTGGCATTGCCCACGGGCGCGATAACTCGATTGTTTCAACTGTGATTGTTTTGTACGCGACAATCAAAATGATTCTGATCAAAGAGTTAACGAATACAACCTTCCGAAAAACGAGAGTTCAAGAAGCACAGCCGGACATTGCATTTTATATTGGTGAGGGCTTTAGATCGCTACCGCATAACGATGCTCCAGTTAACCTGAACGAGCTAATTCCACCCACACTCGTAGTCGAGATCGCCGCCTCTTCGCTGCAAGATGATTTAGACCGCAAGCAAAAGCTCTATCGACGCTTGGGGGTTACAGAATATTGGGTTGTGAATGTCAGCGTTAGTCAAGTGGTGGCCTTTTCTCTGTCAACGGGAGAGAGAATTGACACCTCTCAGGTGTTGCCAGGTTTAGCGATCGCCTTGGTCGAAGAAGCGTTGAGGCGTTCTCAAACCGAAGATGATGGAGCGATTAGCCGCTGGCTGTTAGCAAGCTTTCAGGATTAATTTAGTGCAGATGTGATGGAGTGAATGTTAGAGAATGGACTGATCTGGATGGGTATAGTCGGAGCGATCGCCCTCCTGCTGGTTTTGCTGGAAGTAGGCTTGCGAGCAGGGTTTGGCTTTGGCACTCCCCTGACGTATTTGTCCGATCCCCAAATTGGCTACCTGCTAACGCCCAACCAAAATATCCGGCGCTTTGGCAA
>DATNOY010000775.1:0-2864 GCA_036703495.1 Coleofasciculaceae cyanobacterium | reverse complement strand
CAGGGTATCACGCTCTAGAAGGGAGAAGTTGTACCCCTTTTCTTCTGATGAATATAGGCTTTGTCCGAGTTGACATGACAAAGAGCATGGCAGGGAGGTGCCTGAGAAACAATTCTCGATCGCCCTGTCGTATTCAAAATTAAGGACGCAGAAATGAATATCTCTTTTACGGCTGAAAACTCGGTGATGCTGCTGATTGATCACCAGGTTGGAACCATGCAGTTGATTAAGAATATCCCCCTGGAGGTTGTGAAGCGAAACACCCTTGCTTTGGCAAAAACAGCGAAAGTTCTCAATATTCCGGTGGTGCTGACCAGCAGCCAGGAATAAAACCCGCAAGGTCCACTTATGCCGGAGCTACAGGACATTCTGCCAGAGGCATTTGAAACTCGGATTCAACGAGCTGGAATTGTGAATGCCTGGGATGATCCAAAGTTTAAGGAAGCTGTGATTCGTCACGATCGCAAAAACATAATTATCGCGGGTGTGACCACCGATGTGTGCCTGGTTTATCCTGCCATCAGTGCCTGTCAAGAAGGCTATAACGTTCAAGCAGTGATGGATGCTTCAGGCTCCCCCTTTGATATTTCTGAGGAGATGTCACGGCGGCGGATGGAGCGGGAAGGGGTAGTGCTGACTGCAACTAACACGTTGATGGCTGAACTGGCTCAAGATTGGAGCCGTCCTCGAGGAGAGCAACTTTTACAGATTCTCTTTCAAGATGTGTTGCCAAAAATTGGATAGCTTTTGCTTAAGGCATATCCTTGAGACAAATAGCTCTGGCGCTGGTTGCCGAATCTGCCTTTATAGCTGTAGCCATGTGCAACGTGGCGAAGGCGAGCCAGAACACCTACCCAGCACGGGCTTTGTACCTTTCTCTTGTCCCAAGTGTTCTGACCAAAGCTATAACTTGCATAGAGGTTTCTATCATGGCTACTCCCCTACCATCTCAATTGACTGACATCTGGCCATCGTTGCCCGTTACAGCCTGGCAAGATACCAATACGACCCTCCATTTATGGACACAAATTATTGGCAAGATTCGGTTGTCCCTTGCACCTAAGGTGAATCATTGGTGGCATTCCACTCTGTACGTTACGCCACGGGGTTTGACCACGTTAGCGATTCCCTATGGAAACCGGACTTTTCAAATCACCTTTGATTTTCTCAATCACCATCTATTGATTGAAACGAGTGATGGAGTTACCAAAACGATCGCACTGACACCTCGTTCGGTTGCTGATTTCTATCAAGCCGTGATGAGTACTCTCAAGGAGATTGGAATTGAGGTACAGATTTGGATGGTTCCCCAAGAAATCACTGATCCGGTTCCCTTTGATCAGGACAACGAACATGCAGCTTACGATGCAGAATATGCCCAACGATTTTGGCGAATTCTCGTGCAGTGCGATCGCCTCCTAACTATCTTCCGTGCCCGTTATGCCGGGAAGTGTAGTCCAGTCCATTTCTTCTGGGGGAGCTTTGATTTGGCAGTGACTCGCTTCTCTGGACGACGTGCGCCAGAACATCCTGGTGGTGTTCCAGGGATGGCAGACTGGGTGACGCGAGAGGCTTATTCCCATGAGGTGAGCAGTTGCGGGTTCTGGTTTGGCAAAGGGGCGATCGAAGCGTTGTTTTACGCCTACGCCTATCCAACCCCGGAAGGGTTCAAAGACTACCCAGTGCAACCCCAGGAGGCATTCTTTAGTCCAGAGATGCAAGAGTTCGTCTTGCCCTATGAAGCAGTACGACAAGCAAGCGATCCAGATGGAATGGTGCTGTCTTTTTTGCAAAGCACTTACGAAGCAGCCGCAGACTTAGGACATTGGGATCGGGCTGCCCTGGAATATAGCCCAGTGCTAAGAAGTTAAATTTGTTTAAACTTCTGCAACGTTAATGCTCTCAGGTCTGAAATTTTTTACCCCGATTAAGTTCTATCGTTGCAGCAACTTCAAGCCGATCGTTGCTCCCATACCACCTCCATAAGCAAGTTGAACAAGTAGCATTCCTAACGGCTCCAGATACCGAGCATTGCTGAGAGAACCTGCATCAACAGGATTGAGACCCAGTTGAGCAATCAATGAAGCAACGATCGCCTTTGCATCTGCATGATCTCCACAATAAAATTGCGTGGCTGCTTCATCGCCAAACTGAAGAGAACCCGATTGTAGAATCTCTGCGAAGGGAAATAATACTTCAATCACTTTCGCATCTGGAATGAGTTTGGCAATTTCCTCTGCCCCTGAAGTGGAGGTGCCCACTTCTAATCCGCTTAAATCGGCTTTCAACGGATTGACGCAGCTAATCACGACTTTACCCGCCAAGGAGCCTGCTTGCGTCAGAGCATCATTCACCGCTTTCCACGGCACCACGAAAAGAATCACTTCCCCAAAATCAACCGCTTCAGCAGGGCTTCCCACTTGAGCGTTAGCACCTGCGTCAGCCGCGATCGCCTCTAACTTGGTGCGATCGCGAGAATAACTAAACATCACCTCATGCCCTTGCTGTGCCCAGAGCTTACCGAGAGCACTACCCATATTTCCAGAACCAATAATGCCAATTCTCATAAATCTTATCCTTGAACGTTCAAACTAAATTGCAAACTCAATGATTTTGGATTTGCTGTAATAATTCTCCGGGGTGAGACTCTGGTAATATCTGTCTCCATTGCCGAATCGTAATTCGTTCAAACACACCAGAACGATTGTAGGGTTCAACTTGAATGAATGCCTCGGCAGAGGCTAGATCAGGTGCATCTAAAATGATCAGCATCATTTCAGAATTACCATGGTCATCTAATGTGGGACCACCACAGAAAATTTGTTCTTTGTGGGCTTCGATATAGCGTAAGTGTTCTGTTCGTA
>DATNOY010000774.1:0-5844 GCA_036703495.1 Coleofasciculaceae cyanobacterium | reverse complement strand
AGACGTTTACATCGACATGAATAAAATTAAGACTGCACTGACATAAATGATCTCAAAGACCTTGAGGGCAACTGAATATCAGTTAGGAGTATATCAATGAAAGTGTTTGTTGCAGGAGCAACAGGGGCGATCGGGCGTCCATTGCTGGCTCAATTAATTACTCAAGGACACGAGGTTGTTGCGTTAACCCGCTCTTCTGAGAAAGCTCAAAGATTCGCAGATCAAGGGGTAGAACCTGCGATTAGGCAGAGCCTACGCTTCGCGATTGCCGATGTATTTGATGCGGATGCCGTTAAAGCCGTGATCACCCAGACTCAGCCTGAAGTGGTGATTGAGCAACTTACTGCTTTACCCAAAACCTACACCCGCGAATCGATGACGGCAGCAGCCGAGTTCAACACCCGCATCCGGCTAGAAGGAGGTGCGAATGTCCTGGCCGCGGCACAAGCTGCCGGAGTACGGCGCTATCTGCGGCAATCGATCGCTTTCTGGGCCGTTCCGGGGTCTGGTCTGGCAGACGAAGATACACCGCTTGCCCTGGATGCCTCACCCGCGGTTGCTGCCGATGCCCGTGTCGTGACCGAGTTGGAACGCCGTTTGCTGGAAGCATCGGATCTGGAAGGAATTGTGCTGCGCTACGGCTTCTTTTACGGCCCCGGCACCTGGTTTGCACCCGCTGGGGATGTTGCCAATCAGGTGCGTCAGCAACAGTTCCCGATCGTGGGCAAGGGGGAAGGCGTCTGGTCATGGTTGCACATTGAGGATGCGGCGATCGCCACCGTAGCCGCCGCAGAGCGGGGCAATCCTGGGATTTATTTGATTGCCGACAATCAGCCCTTGAAGGTGCGAGAGTGGCTGCCTGTCTATGCTCGATGGCTGAATGCGGCACCACCCCCCCAGGTATCGCTTGAGGATGCGCTGCAAATCGGGGGAGCAGATGCGGTCTATTACGGCACTCAGATGCGGGGTGTCTCGAATGCCAAAGCAAAACGGGAATTGAATTTTCAGCCGCGATCGCTGGAATGGTTAGTGGGATCTGCTGTTGCTAGTTAATGGAGAAATTGATCATGAACGAATCACTCAAAAACAAACGGGCACTTGTTACAGGTGGAAGTCGAGGGATTGGAGCGGCGATCGTCCAGCGCTTGGCCCGTGAAGGCGCAGATGTTGCCTTTACCTATACCAGTTCACCTGATCAAGCGGATAAAACGGCTCATATGGCACAGTCATTTGGGGTGCGGGCGATCGCCATTCAGGCAGACAGTACCGATGCCGATGCCGTCGTAGCAGCAGTGGAACGGACGGTCGCTGAATTGGGCGGCATTGACATTCTGGTGAATAACGCCGGGGTCTTAGCCATTGCCCCGATCGACGATCTGACGCTGGCCGATTTCGATCGCACGTTTGCCGTAAATGTGCGGGCGGTGTTTGTCGCGACCCAAGCTGCCGTCAAACATATGGGAGAAGGCGGGCGTGTCATCAACATTGGCAGCACCAACGCCGAACGAATGCCCTTTGCCGGTGGCAGCGCTTACGCCATGAGCAAATCGGCGCTGCAAGGTCTGGTGAAGGGACTGTCACGGGATCTGGGACCACGGGGAATTACGATCAACAACGTGCAGCCGGGGCCGATCGCGACAGACATGAATCCTCCAGAAGGTGACTTCGCGGAGATGCTGAAAAAACTGATGGCACTGCCCCGCTACGGTTCGGTCGAAGAAATTGCCGGGATGGTGACTTATCTAGCCAGTTCTGAAGCCGGATTCATCACAGGGGCCAGCCTGATGATTGACGGGGGCTTCAGCGCATGAAGGGTGCTCAGGCTGGAACTGCCATTGTGGTACTCCATGCGATCGCTCACGCATTACATGGTTTAGCACATGTGAAGATTCCTGTTCCGCTTTCTTCGTTGCAAAGTGTGTTTATTGTTGCTGTGATTTTTCTGGCTCCAATCATTGCTGCCGTTTTGCTTTGGACAAAATTTGATCGTGTTGGTAGTTGGCTTTTGCTCAGTTCCATGGCTGGATCCATTCTGTTTGGCATCTACAATCATTTGATTATGATCAGTCCCGATCATGTTTCTCAAGTCTCCTTTGCAAGCTGGGGATGGCTGTTTCAAATTACAGCCGTTCTGACTTTAATCATTGATGGATTAGGGTGTTGGATCGGTGTATGGGGATTGAAATCCATACCGCAACTCGAAGAAGTTTCATGAGTTTTTGATCTTTAAATAAGGAGTCCATAAATCTATGTCACACCATCTCGATTCCCCAACGGCTCAGGAAGACGGACGAGTAGACATTACGGATGTCTATGTGTTTGCAGGTGAATCAGCAAATACTACCGTTTTGATCATGGCAGTCAATTAGTAATGGTATTGCTGAAACCGTATTATTTCTGCATAGTCAGGACAATCAGGGCATTGCGCCCGACTTGGAATTAGTCTGCGGGCCAATCCTGTGGGCACCTCCGGGCTATCCAAATTCGAGGCTGGGGTTTACGGGGCTAATCGTTTTGAATCATCCCCGCAACATTGGTCGTGTTAGTTTGCGATCGCCTGATCCTAACGATCCACCCATGATCCAGTTGAACTATTTAGAAAATCAGTCTGATGTGAAACGGCTAGTGGATACGCTGAAATTGATTCGTCAAATCTTTCAGTCCAGTGCCTTTGATGAGTTTCGCGGGCGGGAAGTGGCTCCGGGAGCAGACGTACAGAGTGATGCCGACATAGCAGCTTACATCCGGCAAACCTGCGGGACGGTGTTTCATCCGATCGGCACCTGCAAAATGGGCACCGATTCAATGGCGGTGGTTGATTCCGAACTGCGAGTCTATGGAGTTGAAGGATTGCGCGTCGTGGATGCCTCTATCATGCCAACGATCATTACAGGACATATCAATGCGCCCACCATTATGATTGGAGAAAAAGCAGCCGATCTGATTAAAGCAACAAAGCAATGGGTAGCGGCCAGGGCGGCATTCCACTGGCAGTTGATTTTTCCAAAGCGGGTCGCAGCAGGCTCAGATTTCTACCTGAGTTTGTCGCTGCAAAGAGAGAAGAACCATTCCTGCCACGGCAAACCCACTGCCAACCAGGAACGCTGCTTCTGGACTCACCGTTTGCCATAGCCATCCGGCTAGTAAACTTGCAGGTAGCAGAGCGATGCCCACCAGTAGATTAAGAAACCCAAATGCTGTCCCTCGAAGCTGCTCCGGCACTCGATCTGCGACCATCGCCAGCAACACACCTTGAGTCATCCCCAGATACAACCCATAACTCGCAATCAACAGCCAAACTTGCCAGGGTGTTTGAGAAAACGCCAGACCTAGATAAATCAGAGCATTTAAGCCCCAACCCAAAATCAGTAACGTTTTACGGTTAACGCGATCGCTCAATGTGCCAATCGGATAGGCACTCAAGGCATAGCTAAGGTTCATCACCACTAGAACAAGTGGGATGTGAGCATCAGGAATCATCACTTGTTTTGCCTTCAGCTGCAGAAATGCTTCACTGGAGTTGCCCAGGTTGAATAACAATGCAGCGATCGCCAAACCCCAGTAAGCACTGCCCAGGCTTTTCAAGGCTTCACCATTCAGGGGATTGGCACGTCGTAGGGTGCGATAAGGTTGCCGAGGTTCACGTACCCCAACAGCAAGACAAGTCACAGCTAAGATTCCAGGAATCAACGCTACGGCGAAAATGAACCGAAAATGTTGACCTGCACTCAGTAATCCAAATGCCGCTAACGGGCCTAAAAACGCCCCGATCGTATCGAGGGATTGCCGTAGACCATAGGCAGCACCCCGATTAGCAGCATCCGTTGAATCTGCGACCAGGGCATCTCTGGGTGCGACCCGTATCCCTTTGCCAATGCGATCGCCCACTCGTGCCAACAATACCCACAAGGGGCTACTAGCAACGACAAAGAGTGGTTTTACGGCGGTAGAAAGCCCATAGCCAAAAACAGCTAACCCTTTGCGCCGCTGCCAGTAATCACTGATGGCTCCCGAAAATAGTTTGAGAATCGATGCGGTAGCTTCTGCCATCCCTTCAATCAGCCCCACTAACGCAACATCAGCACTGAGCGTTGAAACCAGGAATAACGGCAACACGGCATGAATCATTTCACTGCTGGTGTCGTTCAATAAGCTGGTAAGACCCAAGATCCAAACGTTTCGGGGAACTTTTATCCGTGCTGACATAGTGATTGAATACAAAGGGCGCTTTGATAATCTAAGGCAAAGCACTCCGATTTATCAAACCTCAATCTGGCAATGAGACTCAGTAGATCGCAAATATGCTCGTTTGCGATTGGCGAATCGCTGAAATCAGGGAATTAGGCGATCGACTGTACGATGGGTTCACACTTTTTTACGGAGCGATCGCCGCGTGCTCAATCACTTCGGCAACGGCATCTGAATTGGCGAAGTTGTCAGTCTCAACACAGGACATACAGCGATGTTGAGCCGTCCTGATGAACTAGCAAAGTTGCTCAATGACATTGCCAGTGGAATTAGAGGATTGAGATAGTGAGCTGGTTTAATCAACTCGATTGCTCGATCGCCCCTAATGCCTTAAGGGTTTCCTTTTGCGCTTCAGTGATTCCGTTAACTCCCGTAATATTCATGCCTTCATACGGGCGATCGGCTCTGAGCGTCTTTAAGCATTCCCCCGTTTGCACATCCCAAAGCTTGAGCGTTTCATCGGCACTGCCACTCAGTAAGATTGCGCCATCGGGACTCCAAGCCACAGACCAAACCGGACCAGTATGTCCTTCTAGAGTCTTTAGCAGTTGTCCAGAGGCAACATCCCACAACCGCAGTGTCAGGTCATAGCTACTGCTGGCAAGCAGTTTGCCATTCGGGCTAAATGCGACAGAGGTCACCCAGTGTGTATGTCCTTGCAAGGTGCTTAAAACCTTCTCACTTGAGCTATCCCAAAGTTTCACCGTCTTGTCAGCACTGCCCGTCGCAAAGAGGGGAGCGATCGGACTGAACTGGACGGACCATACCCAGTCACTATGTTTTTGCAGGGTTTTTAGAACCTGTCCAGTCGAAATATCCCAGAGTTTCACGGTTTGATCAAGTCCACCACTGACAAGAATGTTGCCATCCGAGCTAAAGGCAACCGATGTCACCCAACCGAGATGCCCTTCCAGCGTTTGGAGCAGTTGACCCGTTGCAACATCCCATAGCCTTACGGTTAAGTCATTGCTACCACTGGCAAGCATTGTTCCATCCAGGCTCCAGGCAACTGACCAAGCCCAGCCGGTATGTCCTTGGAGCGATCGCAAGACCAGTCCGGTTGCAACCTCCCAAATTTGAATCGACTGATCCACGCTACTGCTGGCGATCGCACGGCTATCGGGACTAAACGCGACTGACAGCACCCAGCTATTGTGCTTGTTTAAGATATTTAAGAGTTTTCCTGTCGCAGCATCACGCAGCTTCACGGTTCGATCTCGACTGCCTTGAGCGATAACAGCCTGATTGGAACTCCAGGCAACTGACCACACCCAGTCGCTATATCCCTGTGAGGTTCGCAAAACTTGTCCAGTAAAGATATCCCAGACTTTAATCGTTTGGTCATGACTGGCACTGATCAATGTCTTGCCATCTGGACTAAGCGCCACTGACCAAATTTGATCCTGGTGTCCCTGCAAGGTACGCACCACCTTTCCAGTCGAGACCTCCCAAATCTTCACAGTTTTATCATGGCTACCGCTAGCTAAAGTTGTACCATCCGGACACCACGCCACTGACCAAACTTGATTGAGATGTCCTGTGAGTGTTCTTGTTAGGGTTCCAGTCAAAACATCCCATAGTCGAATGGTGTGATCT
>DATNOY010000773.1:0-4103 GCA_036703495.1 Coleofasciculaceae cyanobacterium | reverse complement strand
ACTATTAACAGGAAAAAAGCGATCGCGGCCGTGACGAAATAGTAGCTGTAGGTCGAAGGATCTTTTTTAATGCCCGCTTGAAACGGCTCAAAAGCTAGCCCTAAAGCCAGCCAGTAGACACCCCAGTGATAGTACTGCTGGATGCGGTGTTCTATCGGATGATCTGACTTTGTAAATAAAAGATTGCTTGCCAGGCAAAAAATGGCGACCATCAACGTCGTTTGCCACACCCATCTCGCCTGTAACCCGATTAGCAATAGGACACAAATTGTCAGCATTGATACCCCGATCAGCATTAATTGCTGATAGCTCCAGCTGCGCTGTAAATCAGGGGGAAGAGAGGTGGATTCAGATGAGTTTATCTTTGATGCTTCTACTTCTGATGCTCCTATCTCTGATGCTCCTACCTCTGATGCTCCTATCTCTGATGTTTCTGTCTTTACTAGGGAGTGCGTAGCGGTATTGAAAATTAAATCCCCTGCAATTGTTCCGGGAACGACAATGAATAAATACTTCAGATAATAGAACTGGAAAATCCAGGGAGCGGGTGAAAAGCTCCATAGCTGTTTGACCCACCCTTCAGAACCTGAAGCGAACTGTAGCGCCAGCAAAATCACCAGTAATCCTAACCGCAGCATTAAATTAGTGCGGGTGAATAGCCAGATCAAAGAGCCAAACACCGCCATATTGGCTAATGCGATCAGAATCGGATCGCTCCGATCGAGTAAAATTCCTTGACCGCCATTGCTAAATTGCCAGATCAGCCCAATACCTGCGACCCATCCCAATAGGGTAATCAACCCCCGATAGCGTCCGAGCTTCCAGGCAGAGGGTAGCCGACCAAACATCAGGCAAAGCACACCGAAGCCGACCATTGCCAAAATCCAGGTTCTGCGGCTAGGGTCTGGGTCAATGTTAAAGGGACGCAAATGCTGCAAAATAATGGCAAATGCGCCGAGTAAAGCCCCTCGTTTGAGGATATAAAAAACAATTTTTGGCGTTGTCCACCCTTGCGCGATGCGTCGAGATAACGCAAAAGGAATGGCTGCGCCCATGGTAAACAGAAACAAGGGAAATACAACATCAACCCAGGTTAAACCTGCCAGCGCTTTATTAAACTCATGGGTTGGTGGTGGTTCTTGGGCGTGATACATCCAGGCAGGCAAAATCTTGTAGCGGATAGTACCCGAAAACACCATTGCCAAAATGGCTAAGCCTCGCAATGCATCTAAGGCCTCTACGCGCTGAGAAACCGCGATCGCCCCCGCTTTTTCTTTCACGTTACTTCCTCACTTTGGGCAGGGTTTGTCGTTTTTGATTTTCATAGCTCTTTCGGCCATTTGAATCAAACGATCCACAGATTTATCCCGATTTGCAGTTAATCGAGAGATGCGGTAATGATCTTTGAGCCAGCAGAATCTCAGAATTCGACTGTCATACAGGTAGGCAGAACGATAGTATTTTGCAGCGATCGCTGCAACTCGATCGTTCATTTCCCCATAGGGATAGGCGAGATGGGCAGCAATAGTCGTTTCAGATGCTAAACCCGCCATACAGCTTTTTAATTGCGTTTGAGCGAGCGCTAATTCTTCTACTAGCTCATTTTGATTGAGCTGCGTCATATGCTGGTGGTTTTGCCCATGCGACTGCACATCATAGTAGCCTGCTGCATAGCCTGTTCTCAAATCTTGGCAGCTGAGATAGGTAGTTGAAGGACGATTGGGTTTAGCCAGAGTGCCAGGATTGATGAACAGAACCATTTTGGCTTTGTGTCCATACTGTTTCTCTAGCTTTTCTAAGATGGGAATGACATTGGTATGAACGGTTTTATAGCTGTCATCAAATGACACCATAATCGGTCTTTGACCCTGATGTTGCGCAGGAATCGGCTGAGATTTTTCAATAAAAAAATCATGGAGTTCCTGAGTAGAAAGGAACCAATAATTATTGCGAATCAGGTATTCTAAAAGCTTTTCTAAATCCTGCACAGGATAGCTCATGCGCTGAGCCACCGGGTTGGCAATCATTCCCAGCGTAGGATTAGTTAAATCAACAATGCCATGAAATCCCAGAATTGGGATGCGCGGAGTGGCAATGTAGGACAGCAGCAACACCATTGCCAGAAAGATGCCAGCGAAAAAGAGGAGCGCTAGTCTTGGAAGAAAGTGTCTGATTTTGTGATATCTAAATTTTGGCATGCGTACTGCATTATCCTGGGTCAACTGGCCCTAGATAGTTGTACTAAGGTCAAATTGATGTTACACCAACCCAAGAAAGCACGACTGGAAGTAGAGCGGTTAAGGCAGAAATATTGCTATCTGTAACATTGCCATCTAGGGTCAAGCCCTCTGCGGCTATATGGCTAGGCAAGCTTCAGCACCATGCCTGCTAAGGCTACTAAGCCAGCGATAATCATCAGCCCTGCTGGCATAAACTTGCGGGTTTTCGCTAGCCTGATGGCAAAAACAGTGATCAAGACCAGCGTGACCGCGATCGATAGAGGTAAACCCCAGGCAGCTGCCTGCAGTTGACCTATACCGCCCACGAGTAGCAAAATGCCGCTGATCACTCCTGAAATGAGGGACTGCTGGCTTTTAACTTTGACATAACCCAGAATCCCGCCTCCGATTGCCAGGATGCCGTAAATGATCGCTGATAAAGCCGCTGCACTCATGTCAAGCTCCTTGAGTAGTGAATAGTTGGTTGCTGGTAGTTTTTGACTCAGGGCATCAATTATCTCAAGAGGAGCGGGCAATCAAACAATAAGCCTGAGGATTGGAATGTTTCTTTACTCAATGAAATTGCCTAGCGCCAGGATTCGCCTGCAATATTTTTGCCTGCAATATTTTTGCCTGCAATATTAAAGTAATGGAATGACGACTGCAATTCTTTCCACAGTTCAGGACATCCAGCGCCGGGCCGCCTCCCTGTTGCTCTACCAATCGGTGCTAGAAGATACGGTAGGTCGGGCATTTCTGGATGTCCTACAAGCCTTATCTGCGACCGAATCTGAGCCAGACCCGGCAGGGGTACGGTGCTTACGCGCCTACGGACATTGGTTCAACGCCATGGCATCTGCCGGTTTAGGTTGGCAAGCCTATTTGATTGCCCAAATTCTGAAGGCAGACAATCCCTTTAGTCGGCAGGCTCAACGGGCTGACCTGCCCGCTTTATCAGAGTCATCCGAAGGAGATTTACCCGAAGGAGATTTACCCAAAGCCCTGCTGGCAGCAGCCCGACAAGATTTGCGATCGCTGCAAGTTCTCTACACCTGTAGCCCCCAGAAAGTCAGTCAGTGGGTACAAGCCATCAGCGGGTTGCCGACTGCTCCGGTAGCTTGGGATCAGCCCACAGCGACGCTTCCCGCTGGGTCAATCGGTTCGAAGCTGGAAACTTCAGAAGACTGGGCAACCCTTTTAGAACCTTTAGCGGCTCACTACCGACAAGTGGGTACAGGCGTGTTTGCCACCTATCGGGCTTTCCGCTGGCAATCCAACCGTTTAATGGGCATCTCCTATCCTGATCCAATCCGGCTGCAACACTTAACCGGCTATGAATGGCAGAAGGCGGCTCTAGTTCAGAATACAGAAGCCCTGCTGGCAGGCTATGCGGCTCTTCATGTTTTGCTCTATGGCAGTCGGGGTTCAGGCAAGTCTTCTCTAGTGAAGGGACTATTGCATGAATATGGCGATCGGGGCTTACGGCTGATTGAAGTGACAAAAGCCGATCTGCAAGATCTGCCTGCGATCGCCGATCAGCTGCGCCTGATCCCTCAGAAATTCATTATCTTTGTCGATGATTTGTCGTTTGAGGAAGATGAAGATGCCTACAAGGCCTTGAAAGTGGTTTTGGAAGGCAATCTCACAGCCCGTCCGCAAAACATCGTCGTCTACGCGACTTCCAATCGCCGTCATCTGATTCGGGAATTTTTTGGCGATCGCCCGGCTCCCCGAGACGGGGACGAAATTCATGCCTGGGATACGGTACAGGAAAAATTATCCTTTAGCGATCGATTTGGCTTAACGCTCACCTTCGAGCCAGCCGACCAGACCACTTACCTTAGCATTGTCCATCACCTGGCCCAACAGGCTGCTCTTGCTTTA
>DATNOY010000772.1:0-2154 GCA_036703495.1 Coleofasciculaceae cyanobacterium | reverse complement strand
CGAGAGATAGAAGGTTGGAGCGACCGCAGGCTAGAAGGGCGAGAACCCAAGGTTGACTTGGAAGCATCTGTTAAAGAATAGGATGAGTTCGGCAGCCGTTGCGTATTCATGCCAAAATGCCTCAAACAACTTCCAAAGTCTGATCTTTCAGGAGGTCTAAGAGCTATCCTTGATGTTTTCCAACCGCCCTGGAGAAGAGATGCTTCAGCCCCAGTTAAGCGGCTTCAGCGGCTTCAACTTTTTCAGCTTTCAATAACGGAAATCCTAAAGCTTCTCGCTGTTTCAAGTAAAGCTGTGCCACCTGCCGAGCCAAATTGCGAATCCGCAAAATGTAGCGGGTTCGTTCCGTCACAGAAATCACCCCTCTAGCGTCTAGCAAATTGAAGGTATGCGAGCATTTCAACACCTGATCAAATGCTGGTAAAACCAGCTCTTTTTGCATCAGGCGATCGGCTTCTTTCTCAAATAAACCGAATAGCGTAAACAGCAAGTCTGGATCAGACGCCTCAAAGTTGTAGGTAGAGTTTTCAATCTCGCCTTGAAGAAACACATCTCCATAGGTCAATCGGTCATTCCACTGAATGTCGAAAATAGCATCTACCCCTTGCAGATACATGGTCAGGCGCTCTAGTCCGTAGGTAATCTCGACCGATACGGGACGGCAATCAATGCCACCACACTGCTGGAAGTAGGTAAATTGGGTGACTTCCATACCATCCAGCCAGACTTCCCAGCCCACACCCCAAGCCCCAACAGCAGCATCCTCCCAGTTGTCTTCCACAAACCGAACATCGTGATCTTCTGGCTTGATCCCGAGGGCTCGCAGCGAATCTAGGTAAATTTCTAAAATATTATCTGGTGACGGCTTAATCAGCACTTGGTATTGGTAGTAGTGCTGTACTCGATTAGGGTTTTCACCATAGCGCCCATCTGCCGGTCGGCGGCAAGGTTCTACATAGGCAACCGACCAAGGTTCAGGTCCAATTGCCCGTAAAAAGGTATGAGGGCTTTTTGTTCCGGCTCCTTTTTCGGTGTCATAAGGCTGAACGATCAGACAGCCCCGATCGCTCCAGAACTGATGCAGTGTAGCAATGACCGACTGAAAATTCACAACGTCTGACCTCTTCATCCAAGCAGGAAATTTGACTAAGGATCGTTAACCCATTCACTTCCGGATTTTTTCTAAAAAAGCGGCTTTGCTATTCTTCCTAGAAAAAACCAAGGTTTATTAACTGCGCAATCCCAAGCAATTCATTGTCGCGCAAAACTGTGCGCCCTAGAGGGGGATTCGTTGATACAGCCGAGCCCAAGCTTTAGCCTCCCAGTCCAAACCTAGACTTTGTTAAGCTCCTGATTCTAAATTGCCTAACATTCTTAACTTCACCGAATCTGCATGGGACGGCAGCCCCTCCGCAGTCGCTAGGGCATCAATTGCCTTGGACACATGCTCCAATGCCGTTTGCGAATATTGAATTAAACTTGAGTGCTTCATGAACGTTTCCACACTCAGTGCAGAAGCATAGCGAGCTGATCCAGACGTTGGCAGGGTGTGGTTCGGCCCGGCCAAGTAATCGCCCACCGCTTCTGGAGTAGAATTCCCCAAGAAAATTGCCCCAGCATGGCGAATCTTCTCTAGCAGCTTCCAGGGATCAGCAACTTCTAGTTCTAGATGTTCAGGTGCAAATTCGTTAGATAGCTCTGCCGCTACATCCAAAGAGTCCACTACGACGACTAGCCCATAGTGAGCGATCGATTTTTCAGTCAACAGTTTGCGTTCATGGTTCAGCAGCTGTTGTTTCACCTCAGTTACCACCTTCATGGCCAAATTGGAATCTGTGGTGAGCAAAATGGCGGCTGCCATGGGATCATGCTCGGCTTGGGCCAGCATATCTGCAGCAACATGCACCGGATTTGCCTGCTCATCGGCAATGATCAGCACCTCTGAAGGACCTGCCAGCGAATCAATTCCTACCGTGCCATAAACCAGCTTTTTCGCTAGGGTGACGTAGATATTGCCTGGACCAGTGATTACATCCACTTTGGGAAGGGTTTCTGTGCCGTAGGCCAGGGCGGCGATCGCCTGCGCCCCCCCAATTCGATAAATTTCTTGCACACCTGCTTCTTGAGCGGCCACCAGCACAGCCGGATTCACGG
>DATNOY010000771.1:0-3180 GCA_036703495.1 Coleofasciculaceae cyanobacterium | reverse complement strand
ACATGGCATCATTCTAAATGCGGCTGAGCAGAGTGGAAGCATCTCGAAAATGTGCTAGAAACTGAAATGCTTTCACGCAGCTAGGGGTTCGCAGCTTTGGGCAAGCAAACTACAGTTAGATAAAATGCCTGATTGACATTGCTGGATGAGCAATTGTAGAAATTTGCAGAAAACGGATCACTTAGGCATGGCTTCAAAGATGGCTGCCCCATCCAGAACCGCCAGCATTTCATTCTCTGAATTCCACCAATAACCACGCAAAAATGGAGCAATTTCAGGGGGCATTCTAGAGGTAGGTAGAGGTTGAATAACACTGGGATTACACCACTCCATCTCCCCAATCTGATTAACTACCAACCCTAGAGTCTGACTTTTGGAGGCAAATGTTGTTCGAGGAACGCGGATCTGCAAGACGACTGCTGAGTAGGCTGAAACAGCTGTCTGTTCATACCAAGGCGTCAGTCCACACAGATGCCCCAAGTCAATCATCCACAGTACTTCACCTCGCCAGTTGTGAACACCCATCACCCAAGCAGGCATGTGAGAGATCGGTACAATATGACCCATAGGAACCGTCAGCACCTCAGTCAGCTGGGTGACGGGTAAAAGGATTGTAGTATCCACCAGATGCAGCCGTAAAAACTGTTCATCAGTGCTGGAAACATCAGAGGCTTGTGCAACCAGATCTTGCACAAGGGTTGGCAATAGTTGCGGATCTGGCGTGGATAAAAAATCAGACATAGATACTTTTCTAGACTCAGTTCTTCTGGGCTTAGCTTTTGATCAGATGTTTAATGGTGCGCATAAATTCCTCTTGATCAATCGGCTTGGATAAGTAGGCATCTGCCCCTTGTTTCATGCCCCAGAACTTATCCATCTCGCTCCCTTTAGTGGAGCACAGTACAACGGGAATATTGCTAGTATCGGCTTCGGCCTTGAGCTGCCGACAAACTTCAAATCCGCTACAGCCTGGAAGAACAATATCTAGAACTACCGCATCAGGCTTTTGTCGGGTGATAGTTGCGATCGCCTCTTCCCCACTCTGAGCAATCAAGACATTAATACCACCTTGCTGCAAACAGTGGATAAGAATTTGCATATCAGTCAATGAATCTTCAACAACCAGAACTGTACCCATGGCAGTCACCTTGTGAATAAACAACAGAAAATTAGATTGATCAGGGTTCAGTTGCAAGAGAAAGGCTCGTTGCGCCCTGTAGCTTTAGATACTTGTGAATAGTGCTGAGTACTGCCTCAGCATCTAGAGGTTTACTGAGAAAATCCGATGCCCCTACAAAATTGGAACGCAGACGGTTTGCATAACCATCGCTCCCAGTTAGAATAACAATCGGTGTGTGACGAAAACAGGAAAGCTTACGTAACTGCTCACAAATTTCATGACCATTGGCGTTAGGCATCATTAGATCTAAGAAAATTAAATCGGGTTTGCGAGATAGCAAAATGCCGATTGATCGCACAGCATCATCTACCCCCATAAACTGATAGCCTGCAGAGGTGAGCAGTTTCTCCATCATGTGACGTACTAGAAAACTATCGTCTACACAGGCAATAAGTTGCTTTCGGTGAATGACCGGCTTAGAGAGCTGAACATCTTTTTGACGCACAGGGGCTGGTAAATCAGGAATTGGAGCTAGCTCAATCCAGCCCAATTGAATAAAAGGCAACAGAGATAAGGTCACTTCTAAAGTGTCCCGTCGCATCTGCACTGCCAGATCCTGTAAGGTGTGACGTCCATTTAGCAGAACAACCAGATTTTGGTAAAATTGTGCGGAAGTTTGTCTGCGTAGTTGTTCAGCTTGGCGAATTGTAGGTGCTCTATTGGGTGAATAAGCGCTTAGCTTAGCGTCCTGCCAGGCTTGCCAACGTACCCGTGCTCTTGCAGCAGCTTCTTCTAACTTGATCAATCGCAGTTTTGTAGATATGGGGCTACTCTGCTGCACTTGATCCGTGACATCCTCAGCTTGAGAGAGTTCAAACAGCACTTCAATAATGTTGGACAGCATGATTTTGGCTGCTTGTTCAGGCGTAATTTCTTGGCGGGATACCCACAAATTCAGCAACGCATATTCCCAGCCCAGCGAGAGATCAACGGAATTGAGATCGAGTTCGGATGCCCAAGTGTCTCTGTGGGCAGCTTTCTGAGGGCAATGGATTGCTAAATTTCTACACCAGCGCCTGACAGGATGTTCTCCTCCAGTTGCGTAAAGGATATGACCTTGAGATAGATAAAAAATCCACTTTCGTCCAGTTGCATCTGTCCGGACTAATTGACCAGTGAATCGAAGTTGTACCAGATTCCTTAAGAAATGAATGTGTTTCACAGACTAAACCTTTGGAGCGGCGAGAAGACGGATTCAAAGCTAAGACCACTTGTGCAAACACTAGACGCAATGTATTTGACAAGGTGCAAAGATTCGACTATAGGAAATTCAATATTCCCTCTCTAATTCAGTCAATTTTGAAACGGGCAGCTCTCAATCAGCGATGAGAAACCTCAAGAGAGGCTTGAATCCTATCGCAGGCGCACCTAGCGAATGCCCCTCAGCAGGCGGCAGTTCCGCTGTAGCCCTTACCGATTACGTGAGATTGCCATAGCTGAAGTTTGCGTTGAACTGTGCACTGAAATGTGCATTGCTATGCAAGTGCCATCCTTGTGAAACCCGTAATTAGAAATGAAAGGAGTCGCTATAAAATAATTTCTTTAACAAACAAATTAGGTCATCCATTTAAAGTTTCAATCTGTACAGCAGCAACAGCACATCATAAGTCCGGCGATCGATGACTCGAACACTTCTGGAGTTTCAGCTAAACCCTAGCTGCTCTAATCTATTAGGGTGCTTGCTGCGGAAAGACATGCAAAAGCATTTCTCCTTGGAGGGGAGAGCGGATCAATAACTAGCTTGAAATTGACTCGATAGATGCAAATGAGTAGAAAAGGTAGATCCTTCGAACCGGAGTCGCAATTCGAAAGCTGGAAAGGCTAGCTTTTGCAAGGGTAGATTCTTCAATCCTTTGCTAGCGAGGTTCAGCGTGAGCTAGAACATAGCACTGCAGGGTAAGGAAGCAGCTGTTGCACCTCTGCTGCTTTTTCAGGAAGCAAGCAAATCGAGATTGGCTCTGCAAGTTCGGGAGTTTTATCCCGACTGCTAGATGACTATA
>DATNOY010000770.1:0-5813 GCA_036703495.1 Coleofasciculaceae cyanobacterium | reverse complement strand
ATTATTCCAACTTCGAATTAGATGAGTCTACAAGCTGTTTTTAGCGTTTCACGTAACCATTCCTGTGCAGTGTCTTGATCTGCCAATCTGCTCCAGATCATAGACACTGTCCAAGGCTCTGTTTTAACCGGAAGTTCAAACGGTTTCAGGTGATGGGAAGTAGCCAGTTGAGTGGCGATCCGGTAAGGAATAGTTGCTACTAAATCATTGGTCGCAATCATGGCGGGTAAGACCAACATGTGCGGAATCGTAACAGCAATACGACGCTGTAGCCCATGACCCGCCAGAATTTTATCAATTTCGCCAGTGGCATCCCGTCGGATAGTGGCCAATGCGTGAGACGAAGCGGCAAATGCCTCTAGAGCCATGGTGCCATTGACGATGGCTGGATGCTCCTGACGCGCAATTCCAACAAACCGTTCTTGAAAGAGGGCAGTGCGGTTCGTATGGGGTAGGGGACTGGGAAACACCCCCAGTGCAACATCAATGACGCCTTGTTCGAGCAACTCACCCACACTGTCTTTCTCAAATCCAATTACCCGAAAATCTAATCCAGGGGCTATTTTGCTACAAAATTCGAGTAACTTCGGCAGCACCACATAGCTGGTGTAATCGGAACTGCCAATCGCAAAACTCCGTTGTGATGAACTGGGATCGAATAGCTGACTCGCTTCTAGCGTATGCCGAACCTGCTGAAGCGCCGCTAGAATACCTGGGGCGATTTCTAAGGCTTTGCTAGTCGGCTGCATTTCTCTACCTATGCGAATGAATAACTTATCCTCGAACAAGGTTCTCAAACGACCCAAAGCTGCACTCATGGCGGGCTGTCCGAGATGGAGGCGTTGAGCGGCCGCTGTCACACTCCGCTCTTCAAACAGCGCCTCGAAGGCAACCAGCAAATTTAAGTCGATCGCTGCTAAGTTAATCGATTTCATTAATGTGCATTATCTATAGAATCGATTTGATTAATTTATAGCATGTTGGTAGATTGGCATTAGAGATTCCTCTGCAGTGAGAACTAGTGATGCCAAAACTGTTGGTCATGGTGGGAATGGGAGATGGCATTGGGTTAGCAGTTTCTCGAAAATTTGCTAGCCAAGGTTTTACGATCGCCATGGTTGCCCGTAATCAAGCAAAGCTTCAAGGATACAAAGATATCTTGGCAACTGCAGGGTACAGTGCCCACAGCTTTGTTGCAGATGCTGGCGATGCAGCCTCATTGAGAGCGGCGATCGCAACTATTCAAGCCCAGTTAGGCAATCCTGAAGTCCTGGTTTACAACGTTGCGATTCCAACAACGACCCATGTTTTGAATGAAACGATCGAGAGCCTGACTCATGATTTTAAAGCTAATGTGGCCGGAGCATTAATCGCAACTCAAGCTGTACTATCTGCCATGAAAGCACAAGGAACAGGAACGATTTTGTTTACAGGTGGAGGATTCTCCATGTATCCCAGTCCTGATTTTGCCTCACTCTCTATTGGTAAAGCAGGTATCCGCAGCCTAGCCAAGATGTTAGCTGCAGCATTAAAGCCTGATGGCATTCGGGTGGGAACGATTACAGTATGCGGATTGGTTAATCCCGATGAACCCAAATACAATCCTGATCGCATTGCAGAGAACTACTGGAATTTTTACGCCAATCCAGACTCTGATGCAGAAATCGTTTACTAATTCTCGTCCCATTTCATACTAAGGAGTGTGAATTTAATAAAACCCAAAACATAATTTTTGAAAGTGCGGCATTGCCGCACTTTCAAAAATTAAAAGTTTGGTTTTAATTAATTCGTGATCCTAAGTAGATAGCCGTAATTAAACATACCTTGAAATCTTGTGCTGCCCGTGCAGCAGGCGGCACAGGGTTTTAGATCTGGTTTTTAATGACGCCGAGGTACTTATGACAACTGAAATTGAACGCCAAAACTTAGCGATCGCTCGCACCTTCATTGAGCAATTTTTGGGTCGGGGTGACCTGAGTGTGGCAGACCAAGTTCTGGATGAAACTGTGCAAGCGATCACGGGCTTAAAGCCAGATGCTCCGATTAATGGACGAGAAGAATACAAGCAAATCTTCAGGGCATTCTATGATGCGTTTCCACCTGCTTCTGATTTGGTGATTGAAGATATCTTTGCAGCGGGCGATCGCGTGGTTGTTCGCTTTCGATCGGCTCAAAAGCACACCAAAGATTTTTTTGGCATTGCTGCAACAAATCGAACCATCACACTCATTGAAGCCCATATCATGCGGTTGCGCGATGGCAAGATTGTCGAGAACATCGTTAGTGCAACCAACTTAGAGTTTGAGATGTTGATGGCTCCAGTGCTCGCACCATTAATCCTCAAGTAGACAAGTAGATTAAAGAGAAATCAAATTATGAAAATTGGAGTCATTGGTTCAGGTGGAATTGGGGGTACGGTGGGTACGCTGTGGGCCAAAGCAGGACATGAGGTCTTGTTTAGCTCCCGCAATCCGGCAACGCTGGCTTCGCTGGTTACAGAAGCAGGAGACAACGCCAGGGCAGGCACGATCGCCCAAGCAGCCAGTTTTGCAGATGTGATTTTCTTAGCGGTTTACTACTGGACAACCGACGAAGCACTGACAGCGGCTGGATCTCTGGAGGGTAAGCTGATCATTGATGCAACGAATCCTTATATGCGAACTGAAGCAGGTCAAATTCAACGAGTTCCTGACGTCAGCTCCGCCCTAGAACTCGCTCAGAAAGTACCGCAAGCCAAGGTTGTCAAAGCTTACAATACCTTGCCTACCGCAACGCTTGCCCAGGAACATCATCGCTCTGAGCCTTATACGCTGTTTTACTGCGGGGATGATCCTGACGCGAAAGCGATCGTTGCTCAACTCATTACAGATAGCGGCTTTGACGGAATTGATATAGGTACGCTGAGCCATGTGATTTACCAAGAACCCGATGGGCTGCTCTACAACAAACCCCTTACCCTAGAGGCTGCTCGTAAATTAGTGGCTTCAATACAGACGTAACGAACTTCTTAGCCAAGTGCAGACTGCCATACTACAGCGCTTTGCGCTTGATGAAGGGTGGGTTTCATCAAAGATACAACCTGGGTAGTTATACAATTAAGGCAGTTTGCCATAGGCTTTTTGGGATTCGTGGGGATTCCTGCAAATTTGCGTAGAGGTTGATGTCATGGCTAACTCCGCGTCTAATTTATCCTCTTCTATTTTGTCCTCTAAGGTTTGGTTGCCCTTACCCGTTGCAGCTTGGCAAGATACCCATGCAACCTTACATCTGTGGACGCAGATTATCGGTAAGATTCGATTGGTACTCGCTCCTAAAGTAAACCATTGGTGGCACTCGACGCTGTATGTCACGCCGCGTGGACTCAGAGCAGTTGCGGGTTTTGGTTTGGTCAGGGTTCCATAGAAGCCTTGTTTTACGCCTATGTCTATCCAGTTCCTGAAGGCTTCAAAGATTATCTAGTGCAACCTCCGGAAGCCTTCTTTAGCCCAGAAATGCAGGAGTTCATTTTGCCTTATGAGGCAGTGCAGCAGGTAAACGATCCAGACGCAATGGTGCTGTCCTTTTTGCAAAGCACTTACAAGGCAGCCGCAAATTTAGGACATTGGGATCGGGCTGATTTAGAATACAGTCCCGTGGTCAAGCGCTAAACCAACCTGAGGCAGCATAACTTCTGGAGCTGTCATGAACCGCTTCCAGCGCTTTGTCGAGTAAACTCTAAGGGAGCAGAGGGCATTGCCCCCTGCTCCCTATCCAAAAATTGACAGATCCCTATGTTGGAATTCTCAAAATAGGGTAAGCGATCGCCCATTGCTTAAACTGCTAATTGCTTCAAACGGAATGAGTTAATGATTGTGATTACACCACCCACTAAGGCAAAAATTCCCAGCACAACGGGCAATGCCACCACTGCCGCTAAGGGATTGAACAGTAACCACAGTCCGATTAACAGATTGACAGCACCAATGGCAATAGAACCCCAGCCATCCTCTTTGACGCCACGAATAATCCCGACTACACCCATAACAATGCTGCCGATCGCCAGCAGGCTGACCAAAAACGTTCCGGTTACCACCGTACTGATGAGGGGATGTCTCAAGACGAGAATGCCAGCCACTATGCCTAAAATGCCGAGAATTAGGTGCCATACCCACTGACCACTATCTGTGAACAGACGCACAAAATCCATCACCCCACTGACTAGCCAATACGCGCCTAAAAATACCACCAAACTCACCGCTGTTGCCGCCGGATTGGTAAGCAGTAACAGCCCCAAAATAATGGCAGCAATTCCTTGAATCAGGAAAATCCACCAGTAGGTTGACAGCCGATTCAGAGCGTTACGCGCTCTGACACTCATTTCAGGATAATCGTCCACATTGTATTGAGACATTGTTTTTCTCCAAATTAGAAATATTAAAGTTTAGGGACATTGAACGCTGGATCTCATCTGCTGTGATGCCGCTTGAACCGATTGCAGATCAGGTTTGATCTTCACTTTGGCTTCAGCTAGCGTGGCTGTATCGGAAATAGATTTAATATCGCGCTGTAACTGTTCAAAAGAATTGTTAAACTCCGTCACTTTTACTGGTTTATAGTTGGCCGCCGCCGTTGGAACTGCATCTTTAGTTTTTTCAATTGCCCCACGGTGGAGCTGCTCTGAATTGCCGCTAAGGGATTTGCAATTTAATAACATCTCCGCTGGCAACAACATTAGCGATAGGGGCGCAAGGCCTTGCGCCTCTACATGGGTATACGGTTTTCCCGCAAATCCCTAAGGAAGCAACAGCCTGGTTATAGCTTGCCAGCAGTACACAAGATTCTCTGAGTCTGATCGACGGCAGGCTGTTGAGTACAGCTTGCAAACACAACCATGCTAAAGGTAACTCCAGCTAATCATGATTGACGAATAAGTTTCATCTCAAATTCTCCAGTGAAAATAAATAGTTATTGAAATTGATTGAGGATAGGAGTAGGCGATCGTTCCCCAACTCGTTTCCTGACTCATTCCAATTTTTAAACAATGGAGGGGAGTTTTTTCTAAAAAACGTGAGTTAAAACATGTATATATGATCAATAGGATTTGACAACATCAGATCAACCGTACAATGGCCGATTGTAAGTATCCTTGAAAGCGCTCTCGCGCAAACGGGTTATCCTAAATCAGCAACTTTCAGGCTGACCTGTCCTTAATCAGTATCTATTGGACTGAGTTAAAAATAAGGTTTTCGGTTTGGAAATTGGTTTGTGGTGCGGCTCCGCCGCACCACAAACCAATTTCCGATAAAGTCTATTTGCTAAATCCTATTCACTAGCCCCTAGGCTGTTCTCAATTGTGTGCAGTGCTAGCGCAATTAAGAATTGCTATAAAGAGCTATGAGATCCAGGCAAACCTCAAACAACCACTAAACTAATCTTGCAAAGAATAAAGCAGAGAAGCGATTTAGGGATTTGCAATTTAATCGCATCCCCATTGGCAACAACATTAGCGATAGAGGCGCAAGGCCTTGTGCCCCTACAGGGGTATACGATTTTCCCGCAGATCTCTTAGCTAAGCGCGATCGCACCTCAAATCGCACTGCCTATCAACACTGCCTATCAATCAAGAAGATGCCTTCCCCAATCGCCACGGGAAATATAGGCTGCGCCTGTCTCGATCGCTGCAACCCATTAAATAAGCCAGGCTTATTTCTCTCATCAGGAAAGCTGTGCTGAGATTTCGTTACATTTCTTGATATTCCGGTTAAGCTTACAGCATACATACCAAACCGTTCTCAATCCAACGATTCGGACTTATCAATATCATGACGACAACT
>DATNOY010000769.1:0-7602 GCA_036703495.1 Coleofasciculaceae cyanobacterium | reverse complement strand
AAAATTGGAGCGCAATTAATGCTCCCCTAAAAGATACGGTGCATGGCTTACCTGTGCCGACTGCCAATGATGAATATTTACTCTATCAAACCCTATTGGGTGCTTTTCCATTCAGCAAGCAAGACTATCCTCAGTTTGTCGATCGCCTCAAAGAGTACCTGATCAAAGCTATTCGGGAAGCCAAAGTTAATAGTAACTGGATGCGTCCTGAAACCCCTTATGAGGAAGGTTTTCTCAAATTTGTCGATCGCATTTTGGAGGATACAGAAGACAATTTGTTTCTTCAGGTCTTTCGCCCATTTCAGCAGCGAGTGCAGCACTATGGCATGCTAAATTCTCTGTCGCAAACGCTGCTCAAAGTTGTTTCGCCAGGGGTTCCCGATTTTTATCAAGGCACAGAGCTTTGGGATTTAAGCCTGGTTGATCCTGACAATCGTCGCCCAGTCGATTTTGAGCAACGTGTGGACTATCTCAAGGAAATCAAGACGAAGACGAAGGGTAAAGGCAAAGCAAAAGGCAACTTGCCCGCTTATGTTTTAGATTTGTTGAAAACTCCAGAAGATGGGCGCATTAAGATGTTCTTGACCTACAGAGCCTTGCAGGCTCGGCAAGCGTACCCGGAGCTGTTTCAAAGAGGGGGCTATGAAAAGCTAACGGTGTTGGGTAGCTTGAAGGGGCATATCGTTGCTTTTGCCAGAGATCTGGGGGATATGAAGGCGATCGCGATCGTCCCTCGGTTCTTGACTTCGCTGGTCAAAGAAGGCGAGTTTCCGCTAGGGGAGCAAGTTTGGCATGAAACGCGAATTGTGCAGCCGCCCGGATCATCTTCGGTTTGGCAAGATGCTATTACTGGTCAGGAGATTTACAGCGAAGATACCCTCTGGCTCAAGGAAATCTTGACTCATTTTCCAGTTGCCCTGCTAATTGGTAAAGTAGAGCCAACATTTACTCTAGGATCCTCTGTTGACGAGGAAAGTTGAGTCAGGCCATCCTGGGATCAGCGACATCTGATTGGCTGAATTCCAGGACTGCCTGAGTTTACTTGACTTTGGACTGAATCAAGTCAAATCCCCTAAAAGCCTCGCGGAGCGAGGTTTTTAGGGGATTTGACGCAGGAAAATGGGTTTGCCGCGAAACGCTCTCAGCGCTTCGCGGCGTGATCGAGCAAATTAGTCCAAGCTCCAGTGACTTAAATGTGGATGCCGCACTCTGTTTTGCCAGTGCCACGCCAGCGCCCAGCCCGCTCATCTTCGCCTTCGCCAATGGGGGTCGTAATGGGTTCGTCGCCGATGCTGGGATAGCCTTGATCATGCAGCGGATTGTAGATCATGTTGTGTTCGGCAGTGTATGCCCAGGAGTCTTTCCGAGTCCAGGCTGCCAGGGGGTTGATCTTCAGACGCTGCTGATTGTCCAATTCAAACACCTGCATGTTAGCGCGGGTCACGGCTTGATCCCGGCGGCGGCCTGTAATCCAGGCAACGGTATTCAGCTCGTCTAGACCCCGCTGTAGCGGTTCAATTTTGGTGACGTGGTGGAATTTTTGGATATCGGTATCCCATAGCGCTTCACCAAACTGGGCAGCAAACTCTTCCCGCGTATTCAGGTCAGGAACTTTGTAGACCTGCAGATTGAGGGCATAAAGGTCTTTTGCTTTTGCCACTAGCTCCAAAGTTTGAGGGAAGTGATAAAGCGTATCCAAAAACATCACCGGAACCGGTTGAGCAGGCTGCAGCTGACGGTAGAGAATGTCAGTAATTACCAGGTCATCAACGTTAAAAGCGCTCGTTTGTACCAGTCCAGTCGGAATGTTTTCCACACTCCATGCCAGGATGTCTTTGGGGTGAGCTGTATCAAAGCGCTGGTTGAGTTCGTCCAAATCAAACGTTGTGACACTGACCCCTTGGGGTTCTACAGAATAGCTCGTCATGCTCGTATCGCCTTATCAATAATCTAATCAAGGATAAATTCAATTTTATCTCAGCAAGACGCATAAGCCGATCGGGAATTAGGGGTTGATTGTAGTTTGGAGATTGGGCTTGAGGACGGGCCCCAATCCAAATCCTCAAACTTAATTTTTGAAAGCGTGGCAATTACGCGCTTTCAAAAATTAAAAGTTCAGTTTTAATCGCGATCCTAAGGCTTTCAGTCCTGTTCAATCCAGACCGATACCTTTTCCCCCAGGCAATGAAACTCGCCCCAGCCGTCATTGTTGGTTTTGACAGGCTCTTTAATATGTTCGGTGATATCGACAAATACTGCGTTGCGTTTGCCTACCTCCATCCATTTGCTGCCGTTGTCGCCGTTGCTTAATAGAACGGCCATGGCTTGGGGATGGTCTTGATCGCCTAAACGAGTCCAGCCAATTGTATTGGGATGGTCGAAGTAGGTGTATTGGTCGCCATAGGCATAGTGTTTGCGAGCGTAGAGGAATTTGTTGATGATCCAGCCATGAGCAGGCAGGGTGATGGAATATTGATTGCCGTCTCGGCCTTTGTCGGTATATTCTGCGCCGTAATAGTCGGCATAGAAGACGCAAGGATAGCCTTCCCGCCGCAGCAAGATCAGAGCATAGGCAAGCGGCTTAAACCAGGGTTCTACCCCATTCTCAAGCGACTGCAGCGGCTGGGTGTCATGATTTTCCACAATTGTGACTGCCAGCAGCGGTACCTCCTGCATCAGGGTGCCATCCAGGATTTTGCGCAAGTCATAGGAGCGACGTTGAAGGCTGGCGGTATGAAAATTATTTTGCAGCGGCACATCAAACAGCGACATCCGTCCACCCGTGGCATCGAGATACCACTTCAGCGTGTCCAGATGGGTTGTCCAATATTCTCCAACGCAGAACAGATTGCGTTGGGCATAGTTGCGCAAGTGGTCGAGCCACATGTTGTAAAACCAGGTGGGGATGTGTTTCACGGCATCCAATCGGAAGCCATCTACGCCTGTGGTCTTCAGGAACCACTCTCCCCAATACTTCAGTTCGCCCTGGACTTGTTCATTGTCCATATCCAGGTCGCAGCCCATCAAAAAGTCGTAGTTGCCTTTTTCTAGATCGGTGAATTTCTCGAAGCTCTGCCCTTCAAACAGGTAGACAGTGCCATCAATATGATCTCGCATGTTGTGATTAACGGAATCGAAATGCCAGTGATTCCACTTCATGCTGGAGTATTTGTCGCCTCGTGCCGCAAAGTTGAATTGGGTATAGACCTCAATTTCTTGCAGCGGGCCAATCGGATCAACGCGATCGTCTCGGTTGTAGGGAGTTGCGCGCACAATCTCCGTCTCGTCTCCGCCATCTTTATGGTTGAAGACAACATCTGCATAAATTTGCATGCCCGCCTTTTGAGCCGCTTTAACCGCAGCGACATATTCATCCTTGCTGCCGTATTTAGTTTTAACGGTCTTCTTCTGATCAAACTCGCCTAAATCAAACAGGTCATAAACGCCATAGCCTACGTCGTAACCGCCACCAGTGCCCTTATAGGCAGGCGGGAGCCAAAGGGCAGTAAATCCGGCATCGCTCAAAGCCTGAGCGTCGGCTATTAGCCGATTCCAGTGATTGCCATCGGCAGGGACATACCAATGGAAGTATTGCATCAGGGTGCCGTTGGTGGCAGGGAGAGCTGGAGTTTCTGGAGTAGCAGATCGGGTTTCTGCCGTAGCAGGTTGAGTTTGAGGCTGGACATCCGCTTCGGCTGCTGTTTTTCGCAGTAAACTGCCCAAAGTTTTCAAAATTCCGTCAAGCATGGGGGTTATGGGGGTTGAGAAAGTTTTACAGCTACGCCAGGTTGTTTACCAGCTGCGCCAGGTGAAGGGCAATTAATTTCCTTGATACAAAATTTTGGCTTCACCTCAGTATTGCATTGCGTACTGGCTGAGCAATGCATCTCTGCCTACAAGGCAGTTCTTTAAACCCCATCAAGGAAGGTTGGTTTGTCGGGCGCTGCGTTTCCCCAAAATTCACTGATCCAATCTGTTGTCAACCAGTGCTGTTAACTGATGCCACTCTGCTGCTTTTTGGCGAATTTCGGCTAACTCAGCGGCTGGCATTTTGTCGAGATTTTTGAGAATGAAACTCATGCGCCCTTGAGATTGCAGGCTTTGGCGATGGCGATCGAGAAAGTCCCAGTAAAAGAAATTAAATGGGCAAGCTTGGTCGCCCGTGCGATCGCTAGGCTTGTAGCAACAGCCTTTGCAATAGTCGCTCATCTTATTGATGTAGTTAGCAGAAGCGGCATAGGGCTTAGAGGCCAGAATGCCACCATCGGCAAATTGCCCCATGCCAATCACGTTGGTCTGCATCACCCAGTCATAGGCATCAATAAAAACCGCATGAAACCAGTTTTCGATGGCCTGGGGCGAGAGTCCAGCAATCAGGGCAAAGTTGCTCAACACCATTAATCGCTGAATGTGATGGGCATAGGCCATCTCCTCAACTTGCGTCAGGGTTTGATGCAAACAGTTCATGTTCGTTTGATCGGCATGCCAAAAGAAATCGGGCAATGGCTGAGTATGGTTAAAGTGATTTCGCTGCGGGTAGTCTTCCTCCACATGGTGATACAGCCCATACATATATTCTCGCCAACCCATAATTTGCCGAATGAAGCCTTCCACGCTGTTTAGATCCAGCTGGTGCTCATAGTAGGCTTGCTCGGCTGCCTGGATCACTTCCAGCGGGTGCAGCAATCCCAAATTGAGATAGGGCGACAGCAGGGCGTGCCACATCGTTGGTTCGCCAGTCACCATGGCATCCTGGTAGGGTCCAAAAGTGGGGAGGCGATCGCGAATAAATCGCTGCAGCACTTGCAAGGCTTGCGATCGCGTTACTCCCCAGTGAAACGGCTCTACCTGCCCGTAGTCTGAGAAAGGGACTGATTTGACCCACTCGATCACCGCTTGCGTTTGCTGATCTGGCTCAAACCACAGCGGCTCCGGTGTATTTAGCTGACCTTTGGGCGGCTTGCGGTTTTCTTTATCAAAATTCCAGTTGCCGCCAACGGGATGCTTGCCCTCCATCAAAATCTGGAAGCGTTGCCGTCCTTCTCGGTAAAAGTATTCCATCACCAGGGTTTTACGACCCTTCGCCCAGGTTTGGAATGCTTCGACCGTCCAAAGAAACTGGTTGTTAGGGAGAAGCGTGATCGGGCATGGTAACTTGAGCGATCGGATCAGCTGAGCAAACGGCCGATCCTTGGGCTGCATCACCCGCAGTTCAGTAATGCCTTGGGACTGGATCCAGTCCTGTAAAGCAGGCTCAAAGTCTGGGGCGATCGCATAATCTACGGTCCATCCCAGCTGCCGCAGTTCGTCGGCAAAGTGCCGCATGGCTGACCACACCAGCACCAGCTTTTGCCGATGATACGGACGCACTTTGACATGCTGAGCCGATTCAACCAAAATCACCGCAGCCTTCTGATCCCCGCAGCTTTTGAGTGCGGTTTGGTCGATGGACAACTGATCGCCCAATACCCAGATGCCGATCGTCATAATGAGTGGGGTGGAAGGGACAGAGCCTGGGCTGGCTGGCGTTGCCCAGCCGGAATTGGATTCGCCGCTAGCGATGGGTTGGCGGTATTAGCTTTAGCTTCTAAGGTTTCTAGCGATTGCAAAACCTGCGTGAAAGTCTCCATATTGACCGGCTGGCACCACTCTGCGGCTGTCCAGCTACCATCTGGTTTGCTCTCGGCAGGACGTACCACCAACCCCGATCGCAGCATGTACCCTTGGGGGGGAGCAACGAGATTGCCCATGATCATCGATCTACCTTCCACCTCGCCGGAATAAACTGTAGCTTCTCCCAACGGCAGCGTCACCAAGGTTTTTGAGAGATGGGCGGTAGACATAGCCGGATCTACGCCTGTCGAGATTTCTAGGCAGGTGTTGTGGTCGCCCTGATACAGAATGGAATAGTAAGAATAGCTGCCGTTAACGAGTTGCTCCTCGCCCGCATCCACTTTGGTGAGCCGAAAGTCGGCTGGTAGGAACGTCGGCACCAAAATTGGAACATTTAAGTGAAACAGCTGCTTTTTTTGATCGGCAGAGAGTAGACTTGCCGGATTTTGAGCACTGGTGTCTTGAGCACTGGTGTCTTGAGCAATAGGGCGAGTGGATGCGGCAGTGTCGGTGACTGGAGCAGCCGTAGGATGGGCAACTGAAACAACAGGGCTCTCTGCTTCAGCGGAGGATAGTGCGGCGGGCGTAGAGTTTGTGGCATCTGTTGCACAATTGGACAGCGAGAGCAACGCAACAGTGCCTAAGGCTAAAGCAGCAGCTTGGTAAAGGGGATTCATTTCACCGAATGACTTACGATATTTGTCTTAAACAATTCCATATGCGATTCTATATGCGATAAGCAGCACCCCGTAGCCCTCAGGCTTTAGCAAACGTCATCCGGCTCAGGAAAGCCTGGAGCCGATCGCTCTTAGGATGATCTAGCACCTGCCGGGCAATGCCCTCTTCTTCTACCTGCCCTTGGTTGAGGAACATCACCCGACTGGCCACCTCGCGAGCAAACTGCATTTCATGGGTGACGATCGCCATGGTCATACCTTCTTCGGCTAGCTGTTGCATCACTGCCAGCACCTCTCCCACCAGCTCTGGGTCAAGGGCGCTGGTCGGTTCATCAAACAGCATAATTTTGGGCTGCATACAGAGGGCCCGGGCGATCGCCACCCGTTGCTTTTGCCCACCCGAAAGCTGATCGGGGTAAGCATCCGCTTTTTCGGATAAGCCCACTTTGTCCAGGAAGAATCGGGCCATGCGTGAGCATTCTTTGGTAGGCTTACCCAACACTTTTTGAGGAGCTAGCGTTAGGTTGCCCAACACAGTCATGTGGGGAAATAGATTGAACTGCTGGAACACCATGCCCACTTCGGCCCGCAGCAACCGCAACTGCTGCATGGAAAGCTTGGGCTGCGATAAATCCATACCGTTGACAATCAGCTGCCCCCCGTTGATAGCTTCTAACCGATTGAAGCACCGCAGCAAGGTACTTTTGCCACAGCCCGAAGAGCCAATAATGGCTACCACTTCGCCAGGATTAATGTAGCCGCTAATGCCTTTTAAAACGCGCAGTTCGCCATAATTCTTTTCGAGTCGAGTAAATGCGATCGCGGGAGCAGTGGTCATAGCTCGGGGAGTGAGGGAGGATGAGAGAGTCGGGTTAGGTATTTAGTTATATAGTCTAAAGCTGAAAGCGAATTGCTCAAAGTTTATCGCTCGCTGTGTTCATGGAAATCCTGCAGAGTGTATAGAGAGCAACAATTGTTCTCCACCATTTGTAAGAGCGTGTTGGAAAAGTTAGTTTTCGAGCGTGAAGCGCAGGAAAATCTGACCTTCCCTGGTTCTTCCCGAATTGTCCTTAAGATGCTAGAAATTACTATCTTTCGGTTTTAGCTGACCTGACCAACCTTACAAAATGAATGAAGGAGAGATAAACGCTTAACATGATCAAACTGACGCGATCGCGCTTCCTACGTCAACTTACTTTGGGACTGCTCAGCCTCTGCTGTGTAGCCATCTTTGCCGCCTGCGGCTCCAGCACCCCCACCGCTGATTCGGGTTCTCCGGCAGCGAGCACTTCCCCCGGTGCTGCTGCGGCAG
>DATNOY010000768.1:0-14957 GCA_036703495.1 Coleofasciculaceae cyanobacterium | reverse complement strand
AAGTTCCGAACGAGGCGAAACTGCTCTAGTGCAAGGCGATCGCTAACACTGTCTCGCTCATTGCTCATCACTCTGCCTCTTAAGACTGTCTACGGATTTTTCTAGCGATCGCAGCTGCTGTTGCATGTCGAAGAATCGGGTCTGAACTTCTAGCTTTGTGGTGTTGGAGGTCGCCATCTGTAGCACCTCCTGCAACAAGTCCTGTATTGCTCGGTGCCCATGACTTGCCAAGTTAGATTCCAATATGTCCAGGCGTGAATCTAGGTCGCGTCGGGCCTGCTGAATCTCAAGCCGCAAGTCTCCCACTAGGGTCAGCAACTCTTGCCTATCTGTCTGCTTCCGGGCTTCCTGTCGTTTGGCCAAGTCTCCAATAATCTGATACGCAAATGGGGCAAGGCCAAACAGCACTGAGCCGAACAGAATGATCTGAGCTTTTTCTAGAGCGTGGAGCCGCATGAGGGTGAGAATAATGCCACCAATGCAAGCAAAGGCGATCGCCAAAATCACCCACAAAGTGAGTCGGGGATTGCTGCGGCAGAACTGGATTAGGGGCGATCGCATCAGTAAACGGTCCCGTGCTCTGTGCCATCCATGTCAGGGCAGCACTTGGAATACTGAAAAACTACATCAGGAGGGAACTTAACGCAGTCCCCATCCTCTAACTTTGCCGAAGTCCGCTTTTCCCACTTGTCGGAATTTGGCTTTTTGATAAAGATGCCACTCTTGCTCCGACTCCCAGATGTCGAACCATCTTCGATGTTGTACGTGTCTTCAGCTACTCGCATTAGATAGGCATGGAATCTAGAAACAGAGACAGGCTTAAGGTGGATACTGCAATCGCGCGATCGCCCCAATGTGTAGAGGCTTTCGGTCAATTCAACTATTTTGTTGCTGCCATCTTGGAAAATTAAACGGTGAATCATGGTTCATAGGCGGGCGGTAAGGTTGGGGTAGATGTCCTGATGAGGCGCGATCGCTAAACAGAGGGAGGCATGAAGCCGTATTGAGTTAGTAGCGCCACCGTCTCAACTTCTTCTTCTGGCGTAATAGCGTGTTCTGTCCCAGCGAGAATCTCTCGCAGTTTGCTCACACCTTCAAGGAACGCAGGCAAAGACCTGATCCAAGCTGCTGCCATACCCATTCGGAACAGAGTAGAGAGCAAGGTTGTCTCTAGGGGCGGGGTAAGAACATCATCCTCAATCAGTCCGGTTAGGCGAGTGTAGAGAGAACTTGTGGCGATCGCTCCCCCAAGCCCCACCCAATCTTGTGCAGGCTGCGGAGGATTGCGATATTGCTCTAATTCTTGCTCTAGCTGGGAGATTTGCGATCGCAGTTCAGGTACAACTTGGGCCTCGGACTGAGCGGCGGCAAGTTGCGCTTGTAGTTCAGCCACTTGGGTATTTGCCGCTGTTAGCGCAGTGCCGACAATTTCTTGAAAGCGAGGATCGGAAGTGCTTCCTAAATCCTCTGGTGGCGTTTCAAGGCTGCGATCGCTATCCCAATGCTTAATGCTGGCACCCTGGAAGGCACCCTCGGAATTAAAACGAACCAGAATTTCGTAAGGCGTTAACATCACACGTTTCTCCAAGCTGAAGTGCCGTCGTTCTCAAGGTTGTAAGAAGCGCCCGCCGCCAAGCTGACCGATGCCGCTCCCTCAACTGTGTCCGTGCCAGTTGCCGCGATCGTGATTGACCCAGCAGAGATATTCCTGATCCGGTAGGGCACATATTTATTTGTGGACACTGCTGGCAGGGTGATTGTGATGGCTGCGGTGCTAGTCCAAATAATTCTGTCTGTGCGATCGAGCGTTCGGTTTGCGGTGAGGGTGCGTTGGTATCCAGTGGTGCTTGCTTGGCATCCATCAAGTGTTAGCCAAATGCTGCCGTTATCTTCCACGTCGCACCCAATACCACCACTCCAGCGAGCGTCTGTTGCATAAGCGATTCTGCCTGCGGTGCCAGCCGTGGGCAGCGTAGCTGTTGTGTAGCTGCCGAGCTTAAGGGTGCCTGCGATCGCTGCATTACCTGCCGCAGAGACTGAGAAAACACTAGTAGAGTTGCTGTCCTGCACCTCAAACCCGCTAGCAGTCTGACCAGAAGCACATCTAGCAACCAGTACTGGAGCACCAACTAAAGTTCCTAGTACTAGTAAAGATGGATCGGTGCCGACAGCACTAGAAAAAGCGAGAGCAGTACCTTGTTGTCGGTTCCCAGCTAACTGTATTCCAAAAAATGACTGAATAATTGTACGCCCACCAGTGCTGCAACCGTAGGAGTTTAACCCAGTCGAAAATTGCAACCGAGCGGCGTTCCCGGTTCCGATTCCGAAACTAATATTTCTAGGGGCTGAGGTGGTGCTTCCCGCTGCATCAACATATAAGCTGTTTGAGAAACTTGCTCCGCCCGAAACAACTAAAGCCGCTGAAGTTGCTGAGGTTGATGAAGTTGTGGACGCGATCGCCAAATCCCCAGAACCGTTAATCGTTACAGTGCTATTTGCCAGATCCCCAATCGTGTTACTAAATTTAGGGACTGCTCCGGTCGTACTCGTTCCAGGCCCAGCCACAGTCCCCAACGCCGTCCTCCCCGCAGCAGCAGTTCCAGTTAAAACCGATCGCCCAGTAGTGCTGCTGTCTTGAATGTCGACGGCGTTAATTTTTTTGTTTTCGATCGAAGTGCCCATTCGGATTGCCATCTCGTTGCGATCGCTTACTGCTCAGCATCAAATTCAATTGAGTCAAGGGATAGCTGTGCTGCCCCCGATAGGTTCAAGGAGCCGCCGTAGATAATCTCTCCAGTTGGTTTCACGACCAAAGTGATTGGCCCCGCTGCGGTTGGCACCGTAAAACCTCGCTGTTCTTTGGGCCGAAAGTTTACAGGAAAGGTGGCGATCGTGTCCCCTTGAGTGATCAAGCCAGACTTGGAGATCGCCCCTTTCGCGACCACCCGACCACCAGGAACCACGCGATACGACGGAGTGGCAAATCCGGAGACTACAGACCATCCCGTAGCTAGTGGCAGGACGGTCCAGGCAATCGCAGATGAAGTGGCGAGAACATCCACCTCTGTTACTTGCCCGTTGCTGCCGAGAGTGAGAACCTTAACCATGCTTACGCTCTAATAATTGGCTCGGTGCGCTGATACGAAATAGCAGTAGTGCTCACCGCCTTGCCCAAGATCTGCCACAGTTGCCCAGACGTAGAGGGAGGTGCGATCGCAACAGAGCCAGGTGTTGCCGCTGAGAGGAAATAAACGGTGCCAGGGGTTAGTCCTGAGAGCGCTGTGTTGTCTCCACCTTTGTAAACTGTGGCATTCTGGCCGGAACTCACACCAGACAAAACAAAACCATCTGCCTTCTTCCCATAGCCACCCGAAGCATCAGCTTTACGAACCGAGAGAGTGCCGCTGTTATTCCAGAAGTTCACCCAGTCACCAGAGGCTAAGGCTTCAGAGGCGATCGCGATCGTGGTGTTGGCACCAATTCCAATCGGCATCACGGAAGCGTCAAGCTTGCCTGAAGTATCCAGTCCAACACCGTCTCCAGCATTAGCGGTTCCGGTGGACTGAACAGTGAAATTCTTTTCAGCTAGTTGGCCAGCAGAGTTGAGATTTAAATAAGGCATATGGCGATTTTGGGAGTAAATAGAATAGAGGTTTCAGAGAGAGCGATCGCAACGGTCAACAAGAATCCTGGCCCCGCTCGAATCTGAGCCAAGTCTTGGGTCAACTGTCCTTCTGTAGCTAAAAAGATTGGACGCTCTGATTGCCAATTCCAACTCGATTCTTGGATCAATTTGTCCTTAGCAATCGCTACACTATCACCAGCGATTGCTGCATTTAGGCTGAGGTATAGCGGCCCATAAGCATGAGTCAATACTTCATTGCTGGCATAGACAAGCTCGTTGGCATCGTTTAGAATAACTGCCCTGTGCCCTGCGATCGCTTGCGCTGCGATATAGGTTTCATTTTCAAATTCCTCATTCCAGCCCCAACAACCAGTCACCCCTGGTCCATACTCAACTTGGTGTCGAGACTGAAAATTGCTTGTTTTTTGCGAGCTAGGGAAAGACACCAGAGATACCGTGCCATCGCTATGAACCGCCGTAATCCGAGCGGAATCGACGCGATCGCTGTCGTAAAACAGCACATTAGCACCCTTAAAAGGAGTCTTCATGGACGACCTCCCTTAAGGAACAAGTAGAGAGAAGCATTAGCGATCGCTACTAGATCGGTGCAGCTAATCCAAATCTTTCCGCCGTTGCTCAGAAATGATTGCGAGACATAAAATGTAAACTCTTCGGTAATCGTTGTTTTCTCAAGTCGGTGCAGTAAAACTTGCTTGCTATAAACCAATGCTGTAGCGGTAGCACCATCTAGAGCGCGATCGATTTCTATAGTGAATAGCGCACCCCCAACCGTAGAAGTCAGCTCAAGAATCAGTCTTCCATCAAATACTTGAGAAGTGTTGCCTGCAATGATTCGACTTGTGCTGGAGTTCCAAAGAGGGTAGCCAAAAGTATTGAACTGTCCCTGCTCTCGCTTGCCATCAATCTGTAGGGGAATGCGATCGCGCACCGCTGTTTGGCTATCTACTAAATTTCGGTAGTTGCAATGGTAGACAACGCCGCTAGCACTTGAAGTAAAATTAGCAGCGCCAATCGAGGTTCCCATTATCGGACCCAGGAAATAACAAGGGTTGTGCCAGTCCCGTCATAGGAGACTTCTGAAAAAGTTTCAGGCCACTGAGTACTCCAATTCAAATTAAGTCCTGCCGGATAACTTTTACCTTGCAGCAATCCAGCCGTTGTACCAGTATTGGCGACAGCATAAGATATGGTCCCAGCTGCCAAAGTCCCAGGCCCAGTAGCAATCAGGAAGTCTCCATCCCTAACTTCTGGCTCAGGTAGGCGATCGAGTACCTCTGCCAGTGTTATTTCCGTCGCGCCTCCGGTCGTGCCACCCCCGCCTCCACCTCCAGCCACAGTTCCATCCCAAGGTACAAACTTCCTGGTGGCGGAATCAAACACGTACATGTTGGCTTCAGACATAGGGCGATCGCCTAGACAGATTTTCGCTTTTCTATCCCAAAACTACCGAGGAAAAGCGGTCTACACTAGATTTATCCTAGGCTTTAACGCCCATGTTCAAAATCAACACAGCCAAGATATCAAGCAACTTAGAGACGTTTGAGGCGATCGCTGAAATAGCCGAAAAGCTAGAGAATCTAGAGCCTTGCTATACCCAAATTGGTGAGTATGCTCTAGTTCGAGTGGATGACTCTTTCAAGAACGAGACAGACGCTTACGGTATCCCGTTCAAACCGCTTAACCCCGAGTATCGAGACTTCAAGCTAGCGAAACTCAAGGGCATAGATAAAACACTGCAATCCAAAGGCAACTTGCGATCGCGCTTCATCTATGTCGTCTCTGATGATGGCGTGGAAGTCGGCACCAACGTAATCTATGCAGCGGTGCATCAGTTCGGTGCGACCATTCGACCAAAGAAGGCTGAGGCATTGGTGTTTAGAGTGGGTAATCCTCCAAGAGTGGTCAAGGCGCGATCGGTTACTATCCCCGCTCGTCCGGTGCTACCTACTGATGGCCTGCCTGCTGATTATGAGGCGGATGTGCAGGCAATTTTTGATGACTATATTGGTGAAGGGTTATAAGAGGGCGATCGCCCCTAACCTAAACCCTCACGCTCTCGACGGTTTAGGGATAAATGAGGCACAATTAGCACATATCTCTCCACGAAAGAGTTTGCTGCTAGATTTTTCCCTACCCGTTGGTGATGATGCCTTCAGAATATTGGTTGGTGACTTAGATGTTACCCGCCTTGTTCAAGCATTTAATCCCCATCATCCCTTAGCAGAAATCTATACCCCGCTCGTTTGGCAAGGCACGATAGAACTTGCGGGATTGCTCGACATGAGTGGAGAGAGTGAAAGTTTTGATGATTTAGAGAATCCGACGAGATGGGAACCGGGGAAGCATCCGATTAAGCTGTATTTTGGCGATCGCCTGTGGCAAACCTTTAGGATCTCCCCAGGTGGCTATCAATACGAGGAAGATGAAGCCAACAACACCTTTACCGCCACAATTCAGCTCACCGATATCCTTGGCTTGCTCGATACCTATATCCCTCCGCAGAACGCTCCAGGTATCACGCTCAAGAGCGGAACGCATTGGGGAGAAGCCGCCCAGAAACTAATTCAAACCGCAGCATCAAAAGCTGGTGTTGTAGTGACCGTAGAAGCACCAGATCAGGAAGTAAGCGATCGCTTTGCTACACCCAAGATAGTCAGAGATTCTTTTGTTAAGCAGGCCCAAGAGTGGGCAGGAGAGCGCGGCTACTGGTGCTGGAGCGACAACGAGGTGATCAAGTGGGCCAAGTATCCCGAAACAGCAACGCCCATTTATCAGAAAACTCGCAAGTCTGTAGATGAATTTGACAGACAACCGGGACTTGATAAGCCAGTTAATAAAATTGTTGTGACTTGTGCGAGCGATCGCCCTTCTAATATCCCTACGCCTCAAGTGGAGGTTTCAGAGCAATACGAGGTAGACGGAGGAGTCGAAAGCGTTATTCAGCGCACCACTACCACGACTTACAGTTCAGATTCTGGTGTGTTTCCGGTTGAATATTCGGAGACTCCACCTAATGTCTCAGGCTTCCGCAAAACCTTTAAGTTAATCAAGCTAGAGCTGCCACTCAATCGGGTGATGCCCGATAAATTTCCTAATGATTCCAGTCTGATCACCGCTCAAATTGACACGGAGAAAAGCATCTTTAGACCTTCTGACGGGTTCTTGATAGCAGAAGGAAAACTAACTAAGGCTTGCTTCGGAAGCGTGGCACCACACCTGAGCAGTAGCACTGAGCCCGTGATGCAGCAATCGACCGAGATTCGATACAGTTACAATCCTGCAACTCAAGTTCTTAAATCAGTTGAGACGACCACAAAACAGCCTGTACATGGTGCGTTCAAGGAGGATCAGCCACCTTTTGACGACACGCCCGTTACTACAACGAAAACGATAGAAACCTGGACACCTAAGCAAGTCAGCTTTCAGCGGTTCGGAGGCGATCCAGGCGACTTTCCACCACCAGAGCCAGGATATAGCTACAAGCGATCGCAGCTCGTCCCAGTTGGCATCCTGTACCCGGATCAGTATCCACCTATTCAAGAGAATGGCTCAATTAACCCCGCCGCACTGGGTCTAGGCAACGACCTAAAAAACGGCACTAGTCAATCGGACACTCAGCCGCCTCAGCCTCGCACTATGCCCGCTGAGATGCCGATTACTCAAGTGCCGCTAAAGGGAGCAAAAACTTTTAACTTTGCCACACCTAACCCTTTCGTTCCGACACAAGAAGAATTTGAGGCGCGATCGCTGGTAGGCAAAGCAGGCTGTGTCAGACTCTCTGGGCAACTAGGGCAGCTACGATGGCAGCGCTACCACTCCCGTAAGGTGTCCGAACCAATAGGACCGGAAATCTTTGATTATGCGCCATTTCAAGCTGTCCACATCAAGAACGGCGCATATATCAGAGATGGCTTTGCCGTAATCATGGGTGATGGCGATGGCGGCGGCAAAGAGATCGCGATCGAGTATGTGGGAAACCTACTGGGCAAGATCCCTGCTGTCACCGATCCGCTTGCGCCCCCTACCATTGCTCAGTCTGTGTTGTTTGAGGCGATCGCTTGGGAAATCGATCTAGGGCGATTGGGTGAATGGACCTTTGCCGAGAACTACGCCAACAATTTTGTGGGCACTGGCTCAGCGATTGGGCGATCGGGTACGGCGGTTTTGGTAGAGAATCCATCTACAGCAACAAGCTGGCGATCGCTCAGCGCAACAGATTACCGAGATCTAGATAGTACAAGTTATCGCAATTTGGAGGCTTAGCATGTGGGGCGGGACTGTTGTTGACTTGACGGCATTAAAGGCGATCGTGACAACCACTGACGATGATGGGTGGGTACTACGGGTAAAAAACGTTGCAACCTATCAGTTAGATGCTGGCTCTAGTGACCCAGACGCGATCGCCCCTGATTCTGGCGTAGGTCGGTGGCTACCTACATCCACCTCTACTCCTGGCGGATCTTCGGGGGCTGAAGTTCTGACCAGTAATCGCACTTATTACGCCTCAGCCACGGGTGATGATGCCAATGACGGGCTTACATCTGGAGCACCCGTAACATTTACTAAGGCGCGATCGCTAGCTTATGGCCTTTTTCTAAATGGCTATACCGTCACAATCCAACTGGCTGACGGCACTTATACCCTAACAGCTCCGCTAGTTCTCAGATCGCCTGTCGGCGGCAAACTGGTCATTCAAGGAAACACGGCCACTCCTGCTAACGTAATCTTGAACCAATCTACAGCCGCAACAGACTGCATTCAGTGCGATCGCGCCAGCAATGTCAATCTTAAAGCTTTCAAGATCAACAATGCTTCAGGGGGGAATGGGTTGTACTGCGATCGCGCCCAGATTGAGATTGAGTCTGTTGTCTTCGGGAATGCGGGCTATCACATCGCCCTAAAGGACTCTACTCTAGATACCTTGGGGTACAGTATTACAAACCAGGCCGACTACCACCTTGATACAACAAACAGCGCCTTCAATGCAGCAAACCAAACCATATCTATCGCAGGAAGCTTAACCTTCGGTGGGCTGTTTATGGACATTAAAGATTTGAGCCGAGTAGATCTAACGAATGTGACATTCTCTGGCGCAGGCTCAGGGAGTAGCACTCTCGCTAAACAATATGTAGTGAGCGGCAATTCAATTATTCGCACTACCTCTGATATTCCAGGCCACATCGCTGGGACTTCATCAACCGGAGGTCGAATCTTTTAAGCAATGGGAGATACTAAGTGCCTACAATGCTCAGCAAATTAGCAGACGATCTCGACTTGGCCTATAGCGACTCTGACACTTGGTACGTCGCCCTAATCGCTGACACGCGATCGCTCTTTACTTTCACGGCCAATGCTTCAACAAACACACTTACGGCCACAGGCAACAACTTTATAGATGGGTTGCCTGTGCAACTCACTACAACCTCCGCCTTGCCTGCGCCACTGTCTACAGGGACCACATACTACGTGCGCGATCGCTCTGGTGACAACTTCAGTCTTGCCGCCACGCTAGGGGGATCAGTGATTGATTTGACTAATACAGGTAGCGGCGCTCACACAATTACAGATTTGGCTTTAGACGAGACCGTGACCTCAATGGCGCAGTGGATCAGGAAAGAGGTATCAAACTATCAAGGAGTTTCTACACGCCCCCAATGGATGCCTTCTGCCGCTACGACAGACACGATCGCGAAAACTGCCACTAAATCAGCCTCAGTGACACTAGATAACACTTCAGGCGGGGTTTCAGTCAACTTTGACAAAGCCCTCTTGATTCGCAATGGCTCACCAGCACCTGGCAACACTTCAGGAGAAGTGTCAGATTTTAATGCTCAATCACTATCAATTATTGCCGGAAAGTCCTACACGCTAACAATTCCAATTACCGCCAAAAATGTCTAGCAGACGTGAGCTATCCGAACAGACACGCGATCGCCAAATCAAAAAGTATCAGCGCACAACAGAGGCAAGGCAAGATCTGCCCAAGCCTAGCCCCACAGTACGAATTAGTAATCACGATCCAGTGACAGGGCGAGACAATGTAATTCACCCATCCGGCAGTGAAACTACCAACGGAGCCAGAGTATTTAATGCCTCGGTTCCCACAGGTTCTTATATTCAAGGACTGCAAGGATATGGCAATGATGCGATCGCACTTAATCACAAGAGCGCCACACCAATAATTCAGCCAGTCGAGGAAGTCAAAAAGATTGACACTCCAATTAAGATCCTGTTCTCCACGGTGACTGATGGGGTCAGAGAATTCTTTATTGGGGGCGATCGCAAAAACCCCACCAAGATTTTAGAAGCACCTGATAATGGCTCAACCATTGGAAATTTAACAAGCCTTGGAAAAGGGGTTAATGATTGGGTTGCAGGGGTCTACACTGGCTCGGACATTTATTACACAATTCATCCGAACCGGGTTCAATCTTTTGCGGCAAATCTATATCAACAGGGCATACCAGGCGATGGCTCTGCCTACAACGAAAGCTACAACTGGTTGGGTTATGGAACTTGGGCAACTCTAACAGACGTGAGCCGAAATCCGATCGCCTCCCTCAATGCTTTCTTTTTGAATGGGTTCAAAACTCATCTATTGCAATTCAAAGCCAGTGACGATCCGGTTGTCACCGAGGGGACGATCTCAATGGACCCAAACTCGATCACCAACACCGACACCAGTAACGAAAGTGCGGCGGGATCTGCTATACCCCGAGTTCAAAAGCTTGCGGTTTTACCAGGTGTCCTGACCGACGAAATTTCCTATAGCCTTTCGTTTCCCTACTCTGAGGCGGCGTTCACCCATTCGGTTAATTACGGAAGTTTGTTCAGTAACTCAATGAGTTCTTCTACAAGCTCAAACGAACTCCGCTATCTCTATCATAATCCTTGGGCTTTTAATTACGCGATCGCTCGTGATTTTAGCAGCAGCCTCTTCCACATTAAATATTTGGTGGCAAATGACCCTACAACTGGGCTTGGCTACGACGATCGAAACGCCGCAACATTTCTAGCTCGAATAGAAAATGGCAGTCCCGTTTATTACAGAGTGGCCTACTCAACTGAAGCAAAGGATTCTTTTCTACCTTGGGCTGTAACTGTAAATGAATCAAGGGGAGCCAAAATAGGCTTATCAGCGATCGCTTTCCTGGGCAGCTCCATGCATCGGGCTTACCTCTTGGATTTTAGCGGCGCTAAGAACAGCAACACAGAAGGAATGGTTGAGAGTGCAGTCTTTGGAACACCCGAAGGCAGCGACATCACACTCTCAAAGCAAGCAAGCAAAAAGGTGAAAGTTTACTCTCTTAAAAGTCCTACAGCAAGCATCAACGCGATCGCCTACTCTCCTTAACTACCATGCCATCACGCAAACAACTCTCCCTTCAAGCCCGCTACAACTCTGAGTCTGCCTATTTCAGGGCGATCGATCGCCGCACCCTACACCAGCAAGCTAACCCCGTCATTGTCGCCACCGCATCAGGACGTGACCCAGTGACAGGGCAAACATTAGCCACTACGCTAGGAGGAGGAGAGGAGCGACTAACAACCCTCACCACCGCATCGCTAGAGCAAGGCGCAGTGCTGCCTTCTGTGGTACGTGGGAATAATCAAGGGGTCGTTGACAAGAAGCCATTTTAGAGGAGCGATCGCGATGAGTAGAACAGGTGGAAGAATTGGCGGCTACTGTAATCCGGAGTGGGCTTATCTGGCAAAAAATAGGGAGTTTTTTGAATCTTGCAATGCCGCGATCGCGCAAACCGTTAAGACCGGAAGTATTTCAGTAAGAGAAGTAGAGTGGGAAATGGTAAACCCCCGCAACGTCACCATCAAGCGCAACACCGGATATTTGAAGCGATCGCCTCAGAGCGAGGAGGTTGAGATTTCGTGGGGACCACCAAATTCAAGCAAAATCAGCTTTGATACAGCCGACATGATTGACCTCATATTTTAGGAGCGATCGCAATGAATGACAGACGAAATAGCAAGTCTCAGCTAAAAAGAATCTCTGTGCTATCGGGCAGGAGTCTACCGTTATTTGATGAGGCAGGTAAGCAAATTGGACGAGTCGAGGATGGGGTTGTAAAAATAGACGACCCAAACGCAATACGGCTTATAAAATCTCAGTCTCCTGTTCGATCGCGAGAAGAAGTGGACAAAGCCCTAGATTCGTGGCATGACACTATTCAGTGGGACGAGTACCCAGACTCGGAATTTACTTTTATTGAGCATAATGGCGATCGCCCCTAGATCGCCCCTAGACATCTTCCATGAACTGCAATGTCACCACCCAAATATTAAAAGTCACCTTCTCGGCAAACACTGGATCAGGTAGGTCTAGATACGTGGGAAAGGTGTAGAAGCTTTGTTGAAGGCCATTGGGGGCCGTATAGGTACTACCGGAAACGAGCACCCTTGTGGGATAAAACGCTCCTTTAGTATTGCTCAGGTATTCAAACTCATCAGTCAAATAAATTGGTGTAGCAGGCGAGGTTTCTTGAAGGGCTAGCATTTCCTCCAGGATCAGCTTTTCATCGTCACTCACCCAGGCACTAACTGCCCATCGACATGTTGGGCGATAGCCACCTCCTGAAGCTCTAAGCGCTCCTGCTGCGGTACGACCAGCGGTACGCCTGCGATTCTCCTCACCTCGCACCGATAGCACTGCGCCATCAGCAAATTTATCTAAAACCAGAGTGGGTAACGTGGCCCGATTGAGGGTTATTTTCAGTTCACTCATCTTCCTGCCCTCAAGTTCGATCGCATGATTTTATAAATTGTCAGGTCTGGGTCTGGGTCATTATTAAAGTTGACTTGCATCCCCTCAGTAGGCCGACTCAGCAACGCCTTCTCAATCCGTTGTAGCGTAGCAGTTGCAGTCTTCAGTTCACCAATGCTTGCGGTAGGATTGACGGTCACAGCAGGCAGGGATGGCGCGATCGCCACTGGTGCCATGAGTGCTGCTGTTTGCTTGGCTGTCAACACCATACCCGCAGTTTTCGGAATCACAATCTCTGGCCCTTCTTCACCCACCAAATAGGGAGTGCCCGCATCAACTGGGCCACCCATCCGACGAGCCGCGATCGCCATTGCTCCACCGCCTGCCAGACCACCTCCGATCGCTTGAGCGCTTCCGGCTGCATTAGCTAGGTTGTTCGCGATCGATGCTGCTTTAGTGTCGGCCAGTTCCAGTGATTGAGTGATGCCACGAATGGTCTCGGCAGACTGAGATTGTACCAACTGCGCTTGCTGCTGGAGATTCAACGACTCCTTGGCCTTCTCCGCTAGCCCTGCTTGGTCTGCCAATTGTTGCTCGGCTTCCTTGCGATTGGTGGTAGCAAGTTCTACGGACTGGTCAGCCGCGATCGCCCCCTGTTTTGCTCCTTCCAGTTGTGCTTGTGCTGCCACATCATCGCGTGGGTCTACCGTTTGTTGAGCTTTAGCGATCGCGGCCTCTGCATCCCGTACCGCTTGCTGCTGAGCAATTTGATTTTGCTTGGCTTGCTGTTCGGCAATTTGAGTCTCTAGTAGTGCCCGACGTGCGGCAATTTCGTTGCGTCTCAATTCAATCTCAAGACTGGCTTGTGCCCTAAGTTGCTCTGATGCCTGCGCCGCCAACTGCTGGCTAGCAATCTTGTCTTCAATCTTTTGCCGTTCCTTAACCAGGTCGAGTTCTTTGGCGTTGCGATTGAAGCCCAGTTCACCCAACGCCTGCTCAATAGCTTTGCGCTTCTTGGGGTCAGTCTCCTGATTTAGTTTCTGCCGTAGCTCGATCGCCTTCTGAACCCCAGTCAACTCAGCATTGGCAATGGCACCCGCTAGCCCTGCTCTCGCATCCTGTAACTTGTTTTGTGCCTCAATTAACTTGGTTTGGCGATCGAGTGACTGGGTGACGGTATCTAGCGCCGCTTTTTGCTTCTCAATTGAGAGCTTTTGTTGCTCAATGCCCCGAACCGCTGCATCACTGGCATTCTTCTGGGCGATCGCCTGGTCTTCAATTTGTCGGATTGCAACTTGCCGCAGCAGTTCTTGTTGCTGCCCCTCGTTCTGAAGCTGTTGCAACCGTAGCTGAGCGGTTTTCTGCACCTGATCTCGAATGGTGTTTTCTCGTGCCGCCACTTCTTTTGGGTCATTCGGCTGTGGCAATGCCCGCAGTTGCTCTAGCTTCTGCTGCTCGGCTTGCAGTTCAGCGTTAATGCGATCGCGAGTTGCTTGCAGCTTCGCCCCTTCAATCTTCTGTGGGTCAGCCCCCGCATTCTGCAGCTGCTGAATTTGGGTGAGTCGCTCAGTCTCCGCTGCTTGGATCGCATCAGCAGTCTTAGCAGATTCTTCTTCAATCAGTCGGGTTCGTCGTTCGATTTCTTTGCGTAGGGCATCCTCACGAGCCTTAGCCACTCGTGCCCGAACTTCTGCCTCTTGTGCCGCGATCGCCTCCAACCCTTCTTTGTCATTGGCCGCGAGCAACTTCCGCTGGGCCGCAAGCTGCCGTAGTTCCTCCTGTCCTCTAGCTTCAGTGATGGCAAGCGATCGCTCGTTGAACTCTTGCTCAGTAATCGTGCGCTCGGCGAACTCAGCCTCTAGTCCTTTGGTTTGCTCATCAAAATCTTTCAGCCGAGTCTCGTTCTCCTTCTTGCGGGCATCGTCTCGCGCCTTGGCAAGCTTGGCCCGTACCTCAGCCTCTTGTGCCGCCAGCGCCTCTAATCCCTGCTTGTCGGTTGCCGCTAGCTTCGATCGCTGGGCTTGAATTTGCTTCAGTTCCTCATTGGCCCTAGCCTCAGCATTGGCAAGCGATCGCTTGTTGAACTCCTGCTCTGAGATTTGGCGCTGTGCCAGTTGTGACTCTAGAAGTTTGCCCTGTTCATCAAAATCTTTGATCCGTTGCTCCCGTTGCTGTTTTTCACCTTCAGCCCTGGTCTTGCTAATTTCGGCTTGCAGTTGCTTCTCTTGCTCAGCCAATTCTTTGGCTTTGGTCCCACCACCACGACCTTCTTTTTTCTCACGGGCGATCGCATCCTGAGTCGCTTTTAACCGAATCTCAGTCTCACTAATCTTGGCTTCGGTTAGGCGCTTTTCAGATTCAGCTTGAGATAAAGTGCCCGCCGCCACTTGTGCCTGAATCTGTTGCTGCTCAGTTTTAGATGCCTCAGTACGGCGCTTCGTTTCGGCTTCGGTAATTTTAGTAATGGCTTCGGCTGCGGCTTTTTGCTGTTCAAACGACAGCTTAGTGTTGCCTTGAACCTCTTGGAGTTGTTTGATGGCTGCGGCTTGAGCGATCGCCCCCAATTCCAATCTCTGCTGAGTTAAATCGATT
>DATNOY010000767.1:0-4174 GCA_036703495.1 Coleofasciculaceae cyanobacterium | reverse complement strand
CGCAACACGAATGGCAATATTGTCTCAGCCGGTTCAGAGGCAGGTTTCAATGGTTTAGCCAATAACACGACCTACGGCGGCACTAAGGGATGGATGCATTCCTTCATGATGGGTGTGGCTGTAGAACAGGCTAAGTATGGAATTCGAGCTAACTGCGTTTGTCCTGGAGCGATCGACACGGCCTGGACTCACAAAGAAACTGGGCCTATGAGCAAAGAAATGGAAACGATGCTGGTCCAAGCAACGCCGATGGCTCGGAGAGGAACCCCTGAAGAAATGGCCAATGTTTACGCTTTTCTGGCTTCAGAGGAAGCAAGCTATGTGACCGGAGCCTTGTGGTTAGCCGATGGTGGCGTTACACCTGCCAAAGGAGCCGTAGGGAAGCAAACTCCTTTTTGGAAACGCAGCCAACCTGAAGGCAACTTGCAGTTGGATCATTCTCAAGAAGGATTAGAAAACAAAGCTACCCATCGAATGGCATAGAGGAAGAACATCAAGATGAAGCCGGAAGGATGAGGAAAAGCTTACCGGATCAGGACTAGAGTAAAGGGTGGATGACGCATGAAGCCTGTCTAGACGGAAGCTGTTGTGGCTCTATTGTGAGATTTAACACTTCCCTCCTCCTTCCGCTTTTCACTTTATTCTTCCATTTTTTACCTGGTGAGGATAGGTGCCATGCAGTTAAAAGATAAGGTTGCGCTGATCACGGGAACCGGCTCTGGAATTGGTAGAGCCACCGCTCTTTTGTTTGCCCAAGAGGGCGCTAAGGTTGTGGCGATCGATCGAACTTCTAAAACGGCTGAGGAAACGGCCGCAGCCATTCGGGAGCAGGGTGGGGAAATCATCGTCTTGATCGCTGACATTTCCCAATCCGATTTAATGCAACAGGCTATTCAAGACATTGGGGAAAAGTTTGGACACATTGACATTGTCTTTGCCAATGCCGGTGTCAACGGCGTTTGGGCACCGATTGAGGATCTCACCCCTGAAGAATGGGATCGAACGCTGAACACAAACCTAAAGGGCACCTTCCTCACCGTCAAATATACAGTGCCTTACCTGAGAAAGCAGGGTGGTTCTGTGATCATCAACTCCTCTGTCAACGGGACACGCATGTTTAGTAATACGGGAGCTACTGCCTATGCCTGTTCTAAGGCAGCCCAAGTTGCTTTTGCCAAAATGGTCGCGTTAGAGTTGGCGAAGGATAACATTCGAGTGAATGTGATTTGTCCGGGAGCGATCGAAACTTCTATTGATCACAGCACTCAACAGCGAGATTTAGAACGAATTAAAGAGCCTGTCGAGTATCCCAAGGGAAGAATTCCTTTGACCCACGGACATGCAGGCACTGCAGACCAGGTGGCCCAACTGGTGCTATTCCTGGCTTCAGATGCCGCTAGCCATATCTCTGGAACAGAGGTTTGGATTGATGGTGCAGAATCACTGTTGCAAGGATAATTTGTGCAAGGATAGCTGGACATGCCGCAATATTTTGGCAAATTGCCAACCTCCGACCAAGCTTGGATACCCTTAGGATCAGTACAATCTTTTGAGCAAACCAAACGAGGTGTTTATTGCGATTGTGAGGATGCCTCCCTCATGATCACCGTCCTGGCTCCTAATTTGGTCCGGATCCGTTTATCCCCGACGGGTGATTTTGCTGCTCAACGCTCTTGGGCAGTGACCAAAAGTGACGCTGAATGGGAAGCGCTGCCGATCGCCATAGAAGCTGGCGAAGAAGCGATCGTTCTAAAAACTGAACAAATTACAGTTTACATTTACCGTACACCCTGCCGGATCGTTTGTTTTAATCAGGCAGGGCAAGCTTTTGCTGAAGATAGTGATCTGGGAATGGCATGGTCAGCCAGCCATGTAGCCGCCTGGAAGCAAATTGAAGCCGACGAGCACTTCTACGGTTTTGGAGAACGCACCGGCTGGCTGGATAAACTAGCCGAGCAGAAGACAAATTGGACCACCGACTCGCTTGACTACAGCTCGCAAACAGACGAGATGTATCAGGCAATCCCATTTTTCATGGCGCTGCGTCCGCAGCTAGCCTATGGCATCTTCCTCAACTCCAGCTATTGGAGCCAGTTTGATTTGGGGGCCAGCAAGATGGGCATTTGGCAAATGCACACGCAAGATCCAGAGTTAGACTACTACATCATTTATGGCCCTGAACCTGCCCAAATTCTTGAGACATACGCTGAACTCACTGGACGCATGCCCCTCCCGCCCAAATGGGCATTAGGCTATCATCAGTGCCGCTGGAGCTATGAATCTGCAGCTGTAGTGCGTGAACTCGCACAAGAATTTCGTCAACGCCAGATTCCTTGCGATGTCATTCATTTTGATATTGATTACATGCAAGGCTATCGAGTGTTTACCTGGCAGCAGCAACGATTTCCCGATCCCAAAGGCTTGATCACAGAGTTGACAGAGCGTGGCTTTAAGGTCGTGACGATCGTTGATCCAGGGGTGAAGTATGACCCAGAAGCAAACTATTCTGTTTTTGATCAGGGTTTAGAACAAGATTATTTTATTCGTAAAGCGGATGGCGGGCTGTTCCACGGCTACGTCTGGCCGGATAAATCAGTTTTTCCAGATTTTCTACGTCCCGATGTGCGGCAATGGTGGGGAGAACAGCACAAAAGCCTCACAGACGTTGGGGTAGCTGGTATTTGGAATGATATGAACGAACCTGCCATCAATGATCGCCCCTTTGGTGATCCAGGCGAAAAAATTTGGTTTCCCCTAGATGCGCTGCAAGGTCCATCAGGTGAGCGAGCCACCCATGCCGAAGTCCATAACCTGTATGGGCTCAACATGGCACAGGCTTCTTACGAAGCGATGGAGCAACTGCGTCCTCAGCAGCGATCGTTTATTCTGACGCGATCGGGCTTTGCAGGCATTCAACGATGGGCTGCGGTGTGGATGGGAGATAACCAATCCCTCTGGGACCATCTAGAGATGTCATTGCCGATGCTCTGCAATATGGGGCTTTCGGGTGTGCCTTTTGTCGGGTGCGATATTGGGGGATTTGCTGGCAACGCAACGGCAGAACTATTTGCCCGCTGGATGCAGGTTGGCATGCTCTATCCGTTGATGCGAGGGCATTCGGCATTGACTACTGCTCGACATGAGCCGTGGGTTTTTGGCGATCGCGTCGAACGGATTTGCCGAGAATACATTGAATTGCGCTATCGGCTGTTGCCCTACCTCTACAGCTTATTTTGGCAAGCTGCCACCACAGGAGCACCCATCTTACGGCCCTTGGTCTATCACTACCCCAACGATCGCCAAACCTATACGCTTTATGATCAGGTGCTGCTGGGTCCCTCTCTGATGGCTGCCCCGATCTATCGCCCTGGCGTAGAGCATCGTGTCGTTTATTTACCTGAAGGCACCTGGTATGACTGGTGGACTGAGCAGCGCTACGAAGGTCCAATTCATATCCTGACGCATGCGCCTTTAGAGCGGATGCCGCTTTATGCTAAAGCGGGGGCAATCATTCCCATGCAGCCCGTTGTGCAACATGCGGATGAGCCGTCTCATCAGTTAATTTTGAGGGTTTATCCGGGGGACGGAGAAACCACGCTTTATGAAGATGATGGGCATAGCTTTGACTATCGAACCGGCGCTTGGCGCACCACAACCTATCAAATGTGGCAAGATGCAGAGCAGCTCATTCTTAAGGTCGTGGATCAACAGGGAAATTGGGCACCTGCGCAGCCACAGCAGGTTTCTGTGGAGTTAATGGCAGGGCGATCGCTCACCCTCAAATCAGAGCTATAGACCCAATCACCTAACCTAAGCACTTGGGAACGTGAACTTAATTAAATCCAAAACTTAATTATTGAAAGCGAGGCGTTGCTGCGCTTTCAAAAATTAAGTTTTGGGTTTAATCCATGCGTGATCCTTACTTGACCTCTGAAAGCTTCTTATAGTCTTTAGCAGGCACAGCAGGCTCTATCTTCCTTTTGCAGGCTCCACAGGATCAACGGAGCCATCAGGTGATTCCTATTCCCCATTCTGACGCACTCCGGGTTCCCATCTTAGTTCCCACCTTAGGGAGATGGCAGATCTGGCTCTGGGACGGATTCTTAAGCTATAGGGGTATTTAAATTTGTTTAGAAATACGGCACATTTTGCAGTTTATCGCAGGCTTACTTCT
>DATNOY010000766.1:0-7021 GCA_036703495.1 Coleofasciculaceae cyanobacterium | reverse complement strand
AATGCCAGTATCGGGATTAAAAACAATGTTTCCAGGATTAATATCCTTGTGAATGATATGAGCAGCATGGATCTTGCCCAGAATATCGGTGAGGTCGATCGCAAGCTTTAGAAAAGCAGATAAGGGCATGGGACAAAAGGTTTCTGGTTGCTGCCGCATCCAATGTTCTAGAGACTCGCCGCCAAAATCTTCTAAGAGAATAACGAGTGTACGCTGATACTCTTGCTGACTGTATGCCTTGACTACGCCTTCCAAGTTGAGAGAACGGGTGATAGCATATTCCTGTCGGTAGCGCGTTAATTCTTGAGGAGAGGGATAATCTTGCTTCAGCAGTTTGATGACGATCGCTCGACCATCCTCTTTTCTAGTCCCTCGATAGACCAGAGATGCCGAACTCTCGTAGATTTTGCGTTGAATGGCAACTCCAGGTAAGGCAATCATTTGAACTCTCTCCTGATGGGGTCATGCCTTGGGTCTAACGAGCAGCTACACTCGTAGCGTCGTAGTGAACGCCTACCGCTATCCTTTGTTTGTCAGAGTTATGTTTCATTTTTTAGCATTCACTCAATTTACGCCACTTAAGTTCATCTAAGTTCAATTAAGTTTGTCAAGTTGACCCTTAACTTAAGCAGTCCGGTTGCCTGAAATCAAAGAAGGTAGGGAATTTCACGCCCTGCCTAGACCTTGCATTTAGTTTCTTTATAAACTTAATAAAATTTTTATTACGGTATTTTGGCTGCAGCCTCTATAGTTTGCTCAGGTTCTATGCTCGTTCCCAATGACTCTGATGCCATCGCCAAAGACTAGACCTTATCGGGGAGTTGTCCTGACGACGCAGGGATGGGACAGACTTCAAGCTGCCAAAACTCAGGTTGAGTTCAGCGAGAATGCGGGCGATCGCTTCACCCAGGAAGAACTCAGTGAGCGCATGGATCTGTCTTTAACCACAATTTCTAAAATCTTGAGACGTTCAGCGCCCGTTGATGAACAATCATTGCATCGGGCATTTCGAGCCTTTGGGCTGAAGCTAAACAAAAATGACTATATTCGACCAGGTGCAGCAACCGAGGAGGCAATTGTCCAGGCACAGCATCAGCGAGATTGGGGCAACATCATCGATACTTCTCTACTGTGCGGACGGGATGAAGAACTAGTGTGTCTCCAGCAGTGGATATTAGAAGAACAGTGCCGCCTGGTCTTGCTGCTGGGCATCGGGGGGATTGGCAAAAGTACACTTGCTGCCAGGATTGTCCAGCAAATTGAAACCCAATTTGAGGTCGTGGTGTGGCGATCGCTACAAAATGCTCCACCGTTGGAGGAGTGGTTAGCCAGTGTACTGCCGGTTCTCCTGCAAGCGCAGGGAGAAGATCTTGCTCTACCGAGTAGCCTGGATGGGAAACTGCTGAAGCTGATGGAGGGTCTCCGCGCCTGTCGCTGTTTACTGATTCTCGACAATGCCGAAGCGATCTTGAGTCCCTGGCAAGCCGGACAGAATCGATCGGGCTATGAGGAATATGGTCAATTGTTCAAAGCGATCGGGGAGATAGCCCATCAAAGTTGCTTGTTGCTCACCAGCCGCGAAAAGCCCAGAGAGATTGTGCCCCTCGAAGGTCAGGGACGTTGGGTACGAACGCTGCTGCTGAAGGGATTAAACCCCGAAGCCGGACGAAACCTGTTTCACCATAGAGGGGAATTCACAGGCAATGATTCTGAATGGCAGCAATTAGTGGAACATTATGGCGGCAATCCTTTGGCGTTAAAGCTGGTGGCAGCCACGGCTCAAGAAATCTTCAATAGCAGAATCACCGAGGTATTACAGTATATCCAGCAGGGGTTAGCTGTCTTTGATGACATTCAAGATTTACTCCAGCGACAGTTCGATCGCCTCTCTGACATTGAGCAGGAAATGCTGTTTGAGTTAGCGATCAACCGGGAACCCGTCTCGCTATTTGAGCTGAGTCAGGATATTGTCACTCCAACACCCAGGCGCAGACTCCCGGATGCGATGCAGGCATTGCTGCGGCGAACGCTGATCGAAAAGGAGGATGAGCGGTTCTTCCTTCAGCCTGTCGTGCTGGAGTATGCGACCCATCAACTCGTAGAGTGTGCCGTTAGAGAAATTACGAGCCAATCACCAGAGCGGCTCAGAAGCCATGCTCTGATTAAAGCACAGGCAAAAGACTACGTTCGAGAGATGCAAAAGCGATTGATTGTGGAACCGATCGCAGAACAGTTGCGAATCCAGTTTGGCAATACTCAAGCGATCGAGCAGCAGTTGCAAGCTATGCTGAAGCGTCAACAGCAAGCACCTCAGTCAAATTACCTGGCAGGAAATCTCCTCAACCTGCTGGTACATTTGCAAAGCGATCTGCGCGACTATGATTTTTCACAGCTAGCCGTGTGGCAAGCCGACCTACGGCAGGTCAACCTGTCAGGGGTCAATTTTCGCAATGCTGACCTGGCAACCTCTGTATTCACTGAACGATTAAGCGGCATTGATTCAGTCGCCTTTACCCCAGACGGTGAACGATTGGCAACGGGCGGCGTGGATGGCAAGATCCGGCTATGGCAGGTGGCAGATGGCAAACAGTTGTTGTTGATTCAAGGACATCAGAGTTGGATCTTGTCGGTCAGTTTCAGCCCGGATGGTCAGATTCTTGCCAGCGGCGGTGAAGACTTTACCATTTGCTTATGGGATGTCGCATCCGGTCAATGCCTGAGAACCTTAGAAGGGCACCGGAATTCTGTCTTCTCCGTCAGCTTTAGTCCGGATGGTCAGACTTTAGCCAGTGGCGACGAGGACTCCACCCTTCGCTTGTGGGATGTCGCATCTGGACAATGCCTGAAAACCCTGGAGGGACACAGTGGGCGAGTTTGGGCAATTAGCTTTAGTCCGGATGGTCAGACTTTAGCCAGCGGCAGTAATGATGCCACCGTTCGCCTCTGGAATGTACAAACCGGTGAGTGTATCAAAACCCTGCAGGGTCATGTGGGGGGCATCCGCGCCGTTAGCTATGCGCCCGCAGGCTGCGCCAACAGCCCCAATGGTCAGACGATCGCCTGTGGCGGTGATGATGCAGCGATTCGCCTCTGGAATGTGCAGGACGGTCAGTGTCTAAGCGTATTTCACGGTCATACAGGCGTGATTCAATCCGTCAGCTACAGCCCGGATGGTCAAATTCTCGCCAGCGGTAGCTTCGATGGAACGGTTCGCCTCTGGAATCTGCAAACGGGGCAATGCCTGAAGGTGCTACAGGGACATACACAGGCAATTCGCTCAGTCAACTTCAGTCCGGATGGTCAGACCCTTGCCAGCGGCAGCTATGATTTCTCGATTCGCCTGTGGAACGTGCAGCGGGGTCAGTGCCTCAGAGTTCTCCGGGGCAATTCGTCTGGAGTCCGATCCCTACGCTTCAGCCCGGATGGTCAGTCTTTAGTCAGTGGCAGTACAGACCAATCCATTCGCCTGTGGAATGTCCAGGACGGTCGATGCCAAGGCATATTACAGGGTCATGCCGGTTGGATTCACACGGTTAGTTTGAGTGGCAATGGTCAGTCTTTAGCCAGCGGCAGCACAGACCAGGCAGTGCGGCTGTGGAACGTGCAAGCGGGTAAGTGCGTCAGAGTATTACACGGTCATAGGTCCTGGGTTCTCTGTGTTAACTTCTGTCCCGATAGTCAGACGATCGCGAGCAGCAGTCAGGATACTACCGTGCGGCTATGGGATGTGCAAACGGGTCAGTGCCACCGGGTGTTGCAGGGACATTCAGCCTGGGTTTGGTCAGTTAGTTTTAGTGCCGATGGTCAGTCTTTGCTCAGTGGCAGCAGCGATCGAACGGTGCGATTGTGGAATGTGCAAGACGGTGAATGCCTCAAGGTGATACACACTCCCAGTGGCATCTGGGCTGTTTGCTCCAGCGCGAATGGTCAAACGTTCGTCACGGGTCATTTTGATGCGGTTGTGCGACTTTGGGATAGCCGCAGCGGTCAGTGCCTCCAGGAGCTGCAAGGACACACTGGCTGGGTCTGCTCCACCAGCTTCAGCCCCGATGGTCAAACCCTGGCAAGCAGTAGTTGGGATGCTTCAATTCGCTTATGGAATCTGCAAAGCGGTGAATGCCTCAGGATCTTGCAGGGGCATACAGGAGCAGTCTACTCCATCAGCTTCAGCCCCGATGGTCTGCTGCTTGCCAGTGGCAGTCATGATGAGACGATTAAGCTATGGGATGTCAAAACAGGGCACTGTATCAGAACGTTGAGAGCCGATCGGCTCTACGAGGGCATGAATATTGCAGGGGCGACGGGGTTAACAGAGGCACAGCAAGCTACCCTTAAAGCATTAGGAGCAGTCGAAAACTGAACTGCCTACTCCCGATTCACGATGACAACAACTTCTGTGCCCTGACCTGGCTGACTTTTAATCATTAGCTCACCGCCCATCTGCTCAGCCCGTTCGCTCATCCCCAATAAACCAAACCCTCTACTTGAGGAGAGTTGCTCCACTGCAAATCCCTGTCCATTATCTTTAACCCGCAGCAGACACAACGTTTCCTCGCAGACTAATTCAACGTGGATCTCTGTAGCATGGGCATGTTTAAGGGTGTTGGTCAGAGCTTCTTGCCCGATACGGAGAAGATGGTTCTCTACATCAGGGGACAAAGCGTGAGCTGTACCGATAATTTCACAGGTAATATGGGTATCAGTAGAGGATTGCATTTGAGCAGTCAGGTGTTTGAGGGCACTGAATAAGTCCCCCTCCTCCAAAAGTTTGGGTCGCAGAGCAGCAACCGATCGCCGGGCTTCAGCCAGTCCAGTGCGAGCTAGTTCATCAGCGGTTTCCAGATGGGCTTGAGCTGCCTCTGGTTTCTTTGTAAGTAACTCTACTGCAGCTCCAATATGTAGCAGAATACCTGTGAAAGACTGGGCCAACGTATCGTGAATTTCTCGCGCCATGCGGTTGCGTTCTTCCAGAATAGAGGCTGCTTCGGCACGTTTGCGTTCACGGAGTGCAGCGTTTCGCCGTTCGCTAATGTCTTGCCCAATGCCAACACCCATTCCATCTAAAAGTCTAATATTTGCCCAAGAAGTATCAATATAGCGATCATCTTTTGTACGAGACTTGATATCCATCCACCTTCCCGTAGCTGCCAGCATATGGTCTAAAACAGTTTGACGCTGTTCTAAATCAGGAAAACTCTCTACTGCCAGATCAATGTTTTTCAGTTCTGCTGTAGACCATCCTAAACACTGCTCAAATTCTCGGTTAACAAACTGAATTTGTCCGTCTACATCATAAAGCGTAATCATTACCGGAATATGATCGATGATAGCTTGTAGAAGCTGCTTTTCCTGCGCGAGTTCGTTCGTTCGTTCAGCAACTTGCTGCTGCAGCGTTTGGTTATAGTTAGTGATTTGATGGGCCATCTGGTTGAATGACCGTGCCAGTTCGCCTAAATCACCCGATCGCTCCACCTCTAACGTCTGATTCCATTCACCGCGAGTGAGCGCCTTTGCCAATTGACTGACGTTGACGATCGGTTCAGTAATCCAGCGGGCAGTCAAAATGGAGATAATTATCCCAAGCAGCAAAGCCGCAACACAAAGCAGAATGGTGGTTTGAATGCCTTGACGAATCTGCGCCATGAAATCTGATTCAGGCAATACCGTGACAATTAGCCAGTCTAGCCCGCGAATATCGTGGAATGGCATGACCTGAACCAACTGCCGCTCGCCGTTCAGATTAAAGTCAAGCTGTTCCGCAGACTGGATCTGCTGCAAATTGCCAAAATGGTCGCGCAAATAGGCAGCAGTGGCTCGCACAGTGGGGTTGTGGCTCTCAATTGCTTGTAATTGAGTAGAATCAGTCCCGCTACTCATAATCGCCTCTGCGGTTGAGGTCGCGACCAGTTGCCCCGATCGTTCCAGAATGAAGGCACTGCCCGTCTTGCCAATCTGAAGACTAGCCAAAAATCGGCTCATTTCGCTGGGCAGAAATACATCGGTGGCGCAGACCCCTAGCAGCGATCGATCGGCAGTGCTATAAACAGGTGTACTGGCGGTAATCGTCGGCAGCTGGCTGGCAAAGTCAGCATAGATTCCACTCCAGATCGGTTCGCCTGCCGTCACTGCTGCTTTATACCAGGGACGAACCCGCGGATCGAAGGGTTTGTTGCCTTGACTAACTAACTGGTCTCGCTGACCATTGCGGTCAAGGCTGTAGCCGTAGAGTTTATGACCTGTCGCAACATTACTCGACCGCAGTTCAATAGAGCCATCGGCAGGGCTGCGTCGCACCCCCAAAAGAGAACCGTGGCGATCGCCACAGTAGATATCACTCACCATTGGATAAATCTGAATTTGCTGCCAGAGTGGAAACTCACCTTTAACTGCGCTGGCGTCAATTTTTCCCTGAGCGAAGGTGCTAGCATTGAGCCGATTGATGTTATGGGGTATCTCGGTATAGGTTTGTAGTTTGCCTTCGATCCGGTTCGTCAGTTCGCGCCGCAGTTGACTGGTGAGATCGTTGATCGCTTCCTGTCTATTTTTGAAGGAAAAATACCCCACTAGTCCGACTGTTAGCAACGTTTGTAGCACAAACGGCACAATCAAAACGGTTTGCAACGGTACCGTTCTGGAAACTTGAGCCACAACTTGCTTAAGTAGCCTGCTCATAAATCAGATTCCTCGATTGCCTCCGGCAGTGCGCTTTGCGCAATCGCCTGATTATCCTGCAACGGATACCCCAATATACCAATAGATGCCGAACTCTCGTAAATCTTACTGTAGATAACGCTCTCGGCTAGAGCAATCATTGGCTCTCTCGATCAGCATTAGAGTAATTATACTCGTTATAAAACTCAGTCCTCCGGTATTGGGCGATGTGGATTGAAGATGTCCCTCAGGCTACAGGCTTCTTTAGAATTTGCTCGATCAAGGGTGCAATCACCGCAATATTCTTAACTAATTCATCTGGGAGGGAAAACCGCTGCTTTAAGTAATGAGGATCGTTGTAACTCAGCCA
>DATNOY010000765.1:0-8944 GCA_036703495.1 Coleofasciculaceae cyanobacterium | reverse complement strand
TGGCAGAAATTGCTAACAAAACCACAGAGGATTCGCTGACTATTTCTACATCCTTTCAGGAACTGCTGAAAACGGCGCAGACGCTGCAAGCGAAGAGTAATCAGTTCAAGGTTAATTAAGCCCCGCTAGAAGACAAACCGTCCGCCGTCTGTTCTGAACGCTTAGATGGGTTGGGCGGATTGGCGGCTGCTACTCCTGTTGATTTAGTGTACTTGGCGATCGCCCCCTAACTACGACCCATGACTTTAGAGCCAACGATTCGTGAGCAAACCTACCCCTACTTTCTTCAGGAAGTCCCAGAACTCTTGCAAACTTTGGAGCAAGGCTTACTCAATCTTCGAGAAGACCACACGCTGAACCAGGTGAATACGTTGATGCGAGTCACCCATACCTTGAAAGGGGCGGCCGCTAGCGTGGGACTGGAGACTATTACGATTATTGCTCATTCCCTAGAAGATATCTTTAACGCCCTGTGCCGACCCAATGTGTCAGTAGATGTAGACACTGAGGCGTTACTGTTTGAGGGGTTTGAATGTCTTCGCCATCCGCTGATTGCCGAACTTACAGGCGGATCGATCAATGATGCTGAAATGCTCGATCATGCGGCTACTGTTTTTGCCAAACTGCAAGAGAAGCTGGGTGACTGTTTTGGACAGGAGGCGTACATGCCGTCTTCTGCTGAATTGGGGTTTGATGTGACTCAGTCTATTTTTGAAATTGGGGTGACTCAACGGTTAGACCAGTTGGCAGAGGCGATTGCTCAGGCTGATCCAGAGGCGATCGCTACGCTGCTACGAACTCAGGCGGGCATCTTTTTGGGGTTGGCAGAGTCGCTCAATTTATCGGGACTGAAAGCGATTGCTGAGGCGATGATTGCGGCTGTGACCCACTATCCAGAGCAGGGAGTAAGAATTGCTGAACTGGCGTTGGCTGATTTGCGAGCCGGACAAATTGCTGTTTTGGCAGGCGATCGCAGCCAGGGGGGGCAACCCTCTGAAGCGTTACAACAGCTGGCTAGCCTTGCTCCCTCTACGGTGCTGTGGTTTGAGGAGGCAGATCTCCAGGAAGGGGATGAGGATCTAAGCCTGGACGGCTTAAACAACTTGCAGGAAGGGGATGAGGATCTAAGCCTGGACAACCTGGACAGCTTGGACAATTTAGACAGCTTAGATAACTTGGACAGCTTAGACAACTTCCAGATGCAGGACGCTAACCAGCTTTTGGAAAGCATTTGGGGAGCATCGGCTGCTGATTTAGCTGAAAACTCTGCTCTTGTGCCCACTGCTCTAGATCAGGATGAGCAACTTGATCAGGTAGAAGACTTGAACCTGACTCGTAAAATTTCTCGGTCTGCATCCCCTTCTCCTACTCCAGCCGCTTTTGCTTCCAGGGAGTCTGCTGCTCCCCCGCCGACGGTGCGGGTAAATGTTGAACATTTGGAGCGCTTGAGTTACTCTGTCGGCGAATTGCTGACTAACCAAAACCACCAGTTTCTCCAGACTGAGCAACTTCAGGCGTCTGTTCAAGTCCTCCTGGCTCGGCTGCAGCAACAACAGCAGCTGCTCAGCCAGTTTCAGGAGCAAGTCAACCATCGGGTGAAGACAGAACAAGTGCCAAGTTCGGCATCTAGCCAATCTGGACGTCAGTCTAAACGGGCTGGCAAGAAGAAAACTCGGCGGGCTGCTCCAGAATTCTCTGGTGAAGCCTCTCTCTCTCTTCAACCTCTTGTGAATAATGCGGTGCAATTGGCAGAAGTGGCTGATGCTATTAATTTATTTACTCAGCAAACGAGTCAGACTTTAGAAACTCAGCAGCGGATATTAACCAGTACCCGCGATGCTTTGATTGAAGCTCGGATGTTGCCGTTGGGTAAAATCTGCGATCGCTTTCCCAAGATTTTGCAACAGCTAGAAATTCGGCATCAGAAGCAAGTGGACTTGTCCTTGCGAGGGGTGGAAGTGTTGGTGGATAAAGTGGTGGCTGAGAAGCTGTACGAACCATTGCTGCATTTAGTGCGCAATGCGTTTGATCATGGCATTGAGCCGATTGCGGTTCGGCAGCAACGAGGTAAAGCTGAGCAAGGGCAAATTGAAATCTGTGCTTATCATCAGGGTCGGTATTTGGTGATTGAAGTTCGAGATGATGGAGAAGGCATAGACTTTGAGCGAATTCGGCAACGGGCCTTAGAACAGCAACTCCTGTCACCTGAGCAGATAGACCGCCTGAATCAAGCGCAGCTAACCGATCTGTTATTTGAACCTGGCTTTTCAACCTCGGCTCAAATCAATGATCTTTCAGGACGAGGGGTGGGGCTGGATATCGTGCGAAACCAAGTGCAAAATCTACAAGGCTCGATTGCAGTGGATTCTCAGCTTTGCCAAGGCACCACATTTACACTCAAAATTCCTCTGAACCTGACGATCGCTAAGCTGTTCATTTGCCAGGTGTCCGGTAAAACCTATGCCCTATTTGCAGACCTAATCGAACAAATCCTGATGCCGCAACCTGACCAAATAGGTGAGCAATATGGGATTCAAGTTTTGCGGTGGCAGCAAGGATCTCATGAACAACAGGTGCCCGTTTATTCTCTGGCAGAGGCACTTGTGTATCGGTCATCTCTGCCTACTCTTCTGCCTCGGCTGGTTTCAGTTCAGCCGCAAAGCCCCAAACCGGTCATTTTAGTTCGCTATCAAGGCGCAATTCTGGGGTTAGAGGTGGATCAGGTGGTGGGAGAGCAGGAGTTAGTGATTCGCCCGCTAGAAACTATTATCCACTCCCCCCGCTATGTCTATGGAGCTTGTGTGCTGGCAGATAGTCAGCTAACGCTGGTGATTGATCCGATCGCCTTAATTCAACAAGTTTTGCAGCAACAGAGCGGGAGTGGGGCTGAGGAGGTTGCCAGTTCCTTGGTGTTCTCCCATCCTCAGCCTTTGTTACCGGCTCAACCTTCTGCAAGTTTACCCGCATCGGCTGAACCGGCTAAAACGCGCTCAAATCAAAAAATTCTCATCGTAGAAGATTCAATTACAGTTCGCCAAGGGCTGGCTTTGACTCTCCAAAAAGCTGGCTATCGGGTGCATCAGGCTAAAGATGGTCAGGAAGCGATCGAGTGGCTTCAACAGCAAATGGATGTTCATTTGATTCTTTCCGATTTAGACATGCCTCGGGTCAATGGATTTGAATTTTTGGGGCACTGTCAGCGGCTTTCTGACTTATCCACCATTCCGGTGATTATCCTGACATCTCGTAATGACGAAAAACATCGTCAGCTAGCTTTGCAACTGGGGGCAACCGCTTATATGACTAAGCCTTACTTGGAATCTAAACTGTTGAATTTGGTCAGAGAAACACTGGAGATGAACCTGAATTCGATGTCTGGATCAGCGGGGGTTTGAAATAGACGAGCGTCTACCTGAACGGCTCTCTATATAGCAGTCCTAAATCAGTCGTGAGAAAAGCCACAAGAGGTTTGGGGACAAAGTCTCCAAGGATGAGGCACTGCCCCCTTCACCCCCTGCTCACAAATCATTTGGGATTTCTATACCTTCTATAGCAATTTTCAACGGAGTCAAGTACAAATGATTTTTGAATGCTTCGCGGAGCAAGGCGTTCAAAAATAATCTGGCTTTAGCTTCTAGCTAATATTCTGAGAAGGGCGAGCCATACTGCTGTTCTGTCTCAGGAGGAGGGTTCAGCAACAGTTTTGCTATAGTTTTGCTATTCGATCTGCAGCGAGCCAAAGATCTCGCGATGTGAAGCTGCGGCTTTAAGCCTTCAACTTTAACTTTTGTATGGCTTTTCTCATGCAGAGGAAGGAGAAAACAATTGGGTTTAGGAGTTCTACTCCTGACTGAGGGCATTTGCAGTGCATTATTTTAGCGTTAGCCTACCTACCTACTGCATCTTATAGAATTAAGAAACGCTATAATTCTGTAATATATTGTAATAAATTTCTCATAACTCTGTCTATGGAGGGATGCTCTGACTCCAGCGAACGTCACAATGAGGGTATCCTCATACCTAGAGTAACGCTATGGACATCCATCCTTCTCGCTGTCCTCAACCCACTCTGTCTGAGCTGTCAGAATTCCTTAAAGAGCAAGGGCGCAGTCTAGATGACTATAACGCTCTTCCTCCCTGGGAAAGAGCTGAAATTCTTCAGCAGTGGCATCAAGTCTATGCTCCCCATTCCGAGAAATCTAAAAATTTTTAGTGCATCAGGGATTAAGTGCTTTGGCGAATTCGTAGCCTATGGCGTTTGGGTATTACCAGAATATTGCTTGAAAGCCTCGCAAAGTGGGGCTTTCAAGCAATATTTCCAGATCTCGCCTCTACTGGATCCATTTGCACCCCTAAGTCGATCGCTTTTTAGGTGTGCGTCGCATATGCAGCCATAAAGAAATTCCAGTAAACAGTAATGCGCATAAGCCGAGAGCATTGAGGAAGGGATAAATGACCTCTAGATTTAGGATTCCAAAGTGACCCTTGTGTAAATCTAATAACCAATCAAACGCATCTCCTTTGCCTGCCAAATCAACCATTTGGTAAACCGTTCCTGTAATTACGGTTAGCAATAGAGGCAGTACCATAATTGGAGCCAGGATGCGATGAAGATGACGAATATCTTGAAAATATTGACTACGTTTTTTGGGAGTTGTCATAGAGTCATGTCCTTGGTTTAGGTGGATACGCCGACCTTATGCTCTGAATACTGTTCAAGCTGGGCAACCGAGGGAGCGTGAACTACATAGACTGAGCAAGGAGCATGATGCAGAGTATAGTTGCTGACGCTACCCAAGAAAAATTCTGCTATTCCTGAGCGACCGCGTCGCCCCATCACAATCAGATCCGCATTCCAAGCCTCAGCAAAATCGCTAATTGCTCTTTCTGGATCGCCAAAACACTGGATACAGTCTGTACTGATTCCTGCAGCCGTTGCTCTCTCAACAAGTGGGCCAAACAAATCAGGTTCCAAGGTTTCAAAATGTCCGACATAGCAGTAAGTATCAGTATCGTCTCCACTCAAGTAAGGTTCTAAACTCTCAAGGTAAAAAGGAGGATCTTCAGTGGTTTCATCTGGATCTGTGACATGGAGTAACCCTAGATGAGCATGATTGGCTTGAGCTAACATCAGAGCCTGATCGAAAATGTAGTGATTTGATTCTGAGCCCGTGATGGCAATTAAAATTTTTTGAAGCATATCCTTTGTCCCTGAGTTGATTGATCGCAATTCCTAAAGATATGTCATAAGGAGATAGAGGGATGGATTCTAGTATGGAGTAAGGTTTTTCTCCCTGTCCACAAACTCCTGTCCACAAACTCTTGTCTACAAACTGTTGATGAATGCAATGTGAAGCGGCTAGCTTTAAATCGGGGGCTGAGATTTACTGCAAAATTAAGGCTGTAGCGAACGATGCTCAAGATTCTAAGCTTTCATAGGTGAATATTAGCAAAGGAATGTGGGGTTGTTGTGAGCTTCTGAAAATTCTTAACGTCTAAATCAGGCTCTTAAACCAGGGTGGCAATCGCATTTACGGTAGTGGAAAAAATTACACGATAAAAGAAGAAAGGAACGATCGCATGCAGCAGCACGAGTCGTTGCATCGGACGGGTAGTGACTGCAACGTCAGAGGTTTGGGAAGCCATGCTGCTGGTAAAAGCGAAGTACATAAAATCTAAATAATCGGGGTGCTCTTCATCGAGAAAATCGCCAAGATTAAACGGGCTGAGGAATGTAGCGTTCGGATGATGCTCAGAAAAGCAGGGTATTGCATACAGAAATAGCCATCAGGCTACTACAGTCAGTTCAGTGGTCATTTCACTTGTGATTTTGCATCAACCTACGGTTCCATAGTTTCAGTCCTTCAAACCAGAAAATACTGACGATCCCAAACAGTAGGCTCACCAGTAGATCATTGGTATGGAGGAACGAAAACCTGAACAGGTGTCGTAGTAGCGGCACATAGAGAATCAGCCCCAGGAAGACAATGCCACCCCCCACTACCCACCATAAGGCAGCATTGGGGGACTGAAGCATTTCCGGAATCGTCCGTGACCAGGAACGGTTGGTGAGAATCATTGCCAGGTTGGAAATGATCAGGGTGGTAAAGGCCAGAGCCCGGGCATCTAATTCGCCGCTGCCGTTGTAATAGGCGATCGCAAACACTGCCACTAGCACACCTAAAACACTGATCCCTTGCAGCAACGCCAGCCGCAGCGTACGACGGCTAAACAAGGATTCTTTGGGGTTGCGAGGGGGACGATGCATCACATTGCTTTCGGCAGGTTCGGCTTCAAACACCACCGTACAGGCAGGATCAATAATCAGGTGCAAAAAGGCGATGTGGATGGGTAGCAAGATTAAAGGCCAGCCAAAGATCACCGGAATTAGAGACATGCCTGCAATCGGCACATGTACCGCTAACGTATAAGCCATGCCTTTTTTTAAGTTGTCAAAAATCCGTCGTCCCAGTTTCACCGCTTCCACAATTGAGGAAAAATCATCCTCCAGCAGCACCAGGTCTGCCGCTTCCCGCGCCACATCGGTGCCCCGTTCCCCCATGGCAATCCCAATGTGAGCAGACTTCAAAGCGGGGGCATCATTCACCCCATCGCCCGTCATGGCCACAATCTCACCTGAGGTTTTGAGCGCATTGACAATTAATAGCTTTTGTTCGGGCACCACGCGGGCAAAGATGTTGACCGTCTGGATGCGATCGCGCAACTCTGCTGTACGCATTTGCTCCAGTTCCCCGCCTGTGATCACCTGATCAGTGGGCGTCAGCCCAATCTGACGGGCAATATTTTGAGCCGTAACCGGGTAATCTCCTGTGATCATGACGACGCGAATGCCAGCGCTATAGCATTCAGCGATCGCAGGGGCAACAGTCGGACGCACGGGATCTTCTAGCCCGACTAAGCCAACCCACTCAAACTCAAACTCATGTTGCTGAGTAGGTAGGCGATCGTCAGTCTCCAGATGCGGTAGGGGATAGTCTGGATTATGGGCATGTGTCTTGGGTAAGGTGCCGGTGCGCCGTCCTTTGGCTACTCCCAGCACCCGCAATCCTTCTTGGGCCATTGCCTGGATGTACTGAGCCAATTCCTGTTGCTGCGTGGCAGTGAAATGGCAGAGATCGGCGATCGCTTCTGGTGCTCCTTTGGCTGCTACCGTCAGTTCTGCGGTGGGGGATTCCCAGACGCAAGACATCGCCAAAAGTTCGGAAGACAGGGGATATTCATGCAACAGTCGCCAATCCTGATGCAGGTGTTCTGTCTGGGCTAGATAATTCTGCCCGATTTGCTGTAGGGCTTTTTCCATGGGGTCAAATGGATCTTTGCGGCTGGCCAGAATGCCAAACTCCACTAAGGCATGTACGGCTTCCGGTAAGGGTTCGCGATCATGCAGCGTCACATCATAGGTATAAGGGCGGGAATCATCGTAAACAAACAGCTGTTTGACGGCCATCTGATTCAAGGTGAGGGTTCCCGTCTTATCGACACACAGCACCGTGACCGAACCCAGCGTTTCGACGACCGGAATCCGCCGGGTTAAGACTTTTTGCTGGGAGAACCGCCATGCCCCTAACGCCAAAAAGATGGCCAGCACTACTGGAATTTCGTTGGGTAAAATGGCCATGGCCAGGGCTAACCCTGCCAAAAATCCCTGCAACCAGTCGGTACGGGTAAAGCCATAAATCACTACCACCGCTACACAGATGGCGATCGCCACAATCGTCAGTTTGCCGACGACGCGACGTGTTTCTTTCTGTAACGCCGTGTCTTCCGGTGTGACGGCTTGCAATGCCTTGCCAATCTTCCCCATTTCTGTGTGGATGCCGATCGCCTGCACTTGGGCAATCCCCTGCCCCTGAACCGCCAAAGTGCCCGAATAAATGCAGGGTAAATCATCCCCTCCCGGTCGCAAAGTCGCTGCAAGGACGTTGGGGTCTTCTCCCGGTTGAGCCGCCCGTTTTCTGACGGGAACAGATTCTCCAGTTAGCAGCGATTCATCCACTGTCAAATGGGTAGACCAGAGCAGAACGGCATCGGCAGGTACCCGATCGCCCTCTGAAAGCACGATCAAATCGCCCCGCACCACTTCCCGTCCGGCAATCCGCTGCCGTTTGCTATCCCGGATGACCAAGGCTCGTGGACTCGATAAATCCCGCAAGGCTTCTAGCGATCGTTCCGTCTTCTGTTCCTGGTATAGATTAATGCCTACAATAAAGAAGACAAAGCCTAGCAGAATTAAGGCTTCCTGGGCATCGCCTAAAAATAGGTAAATCACCCCGCAGGCAACGAGCAGTAGAAAAATCGGTTCCTGGACGATTTCCCAGGCGATCGCCAAAAAGCTGCGGTGCTGGGTAGAGGGCAGTTCGTTGTAACCGTCTCGCTTGAGGCGATCGGTCACTTCCTGTTGAGACAACCCGTTAAACTGCTGCTCCTGAACGGGTATAACCATACAACTCGACCTAAAGGTTTGATAAAAGTCAACCTTGCCCCTCAGTCAGGTAAAGGTCAGTCAGGCAAAGGATTGAACCCAGTGCATCACCGCTTTGGATGCTAGGTCAAAAGTTTGAGGAAGTTGTGAGCGAGCTATAGGTCAACCCAGCTGGGAAGCTGATTAAAAGTTCAATTATTTGGCAATCACGCTTGAGGTTCAGATTTTTTCCAAATTTAGTTTTATAAAAGTTATATGGCGCAGCACTTATCTGTTCTCGGAAAAATCTTAATGATCAATTTGGTCAATTGAGTAAAGACCAGGTTATTTCTTAAAAGCCTCGCGTTGGACTTTAAAAAATAACCTGGTCTTATCGCAGCACGAAGCGCTATATAGCCGTCCTAAATCAGTCCTGAGAAAAGCCACAAGGGGTTTGGGGACTTTGTTCCTAAGGCGGAGGCACTGCTCCCGCCACCCCCTGCTCACCAATCATTGGGGATT
>DATNOY010000764.1:0-3863 GCA_036703495.1 Coleofasciculaceae cyanobacterium | reverse complement strand
TGAATATTTTGATTAATAACTCAGTTTTCAGCTGCTCTCGACGCGCGTCTACAGATTGAGCCGAAGATTGATCCAAGTCAGTCTATTATGTACTAATGTACTGCTGCAAAAAGTTGCTAGAAGTCGGCGATCGCTCAGCATAACCGATTGTCAACTTTAGGTATAGTCCAAAGTATTTCAAATTAGCCAAGCTTGCCAGATGCGTCAAGCAATTTATCCCAAATTGCTGCTGGATCTTAAAGCCAGTTCACATTTTTAAGGCTACCGCACCCATATTACTCCGGCAATATTTGAGAATCCCTAAACCCCAAGGGCTTTATTGTGGGGCAAAGCCTATTAAATTGCCGAGGTAGTAGGTGGTTGAATCGGTTGCCAAGCAAGGGTCGATCCCAGCCTCTTTTCGTAAGGGAGGCTAGGGGAATGGGGTTAACTTGTGGGTACAGAATAGCCTTGTTCAGAGGACAGAGATTACCAGCTAAAGCTGAGCTGAGAGGATGTTTGAATCACTAACCCGCGTAATAAATCCATAGTTTGCAGAAATTTGGAGAAAATTAGCGCTGACATCTCATAAGTTGCTTTACGATTAACGACGTTTACTACCTTCTGATGTCACAGGATCATAGTCCTGACTGTGACATGGTAATTCGGAGTTATTCAACAATGCATCTTACCTTTCCTGCTAGTGCTTCTACGTTGGTACTGATTGATCCTGCGATCGAACAATACCATCAGCTTGTGAGTGGCGTTCTTCCCAATACTGAAGTGATTGTGCTTGACCCTAACCAAGATGGGATTGAGCAGATTACTCAGATGGTGAGCGATCGCCGACAGCTTGCCAGCCTCCATATTGTGTCTCACGGACGCTCTGGCGAACTGCAGCTAGGGGCAACCCGCTTCAGCTCAGAAACGATTGCCCGATATGCCCAGCACCTGCGCAGTTGGGCAACCTCGTTTCAGAAACAGGCTGAAATTCTGCTCTATGCCTGTGAAGTGGCTGTCGATGGAGCGGGTCAGAGTTTCGTGCAGCAAATCAGTCGTCTGACTGGGATGGCTGTTTCTGCCTCTACAACGCTGACTGGAAGCACTGCACTGGGTGGGAATTGGGAATTAAATTTTAGAACGGATTCTATCAGCCAGAGGCGATCGCCCCTCGCTTTCCAGCCGCAAGTTTTACAAACCTACCCCGCTGTTTTAGCAACCCTGGTGGATGAAAACTTCCGAGGGGCAGACGTTACCAATAAGCCCTGGATTTTTGGTACGGGCACGGGGTCTGCCAATCCTTTCCTAACGGCCCGAACCGGAACGGCTCCTTCAGCGAATGGGCTACCTGGAGCAGCAGTAGCGCTTGATACTCCAACCAATGGGGCGTTGCGATTGACCAATGCCACGAACGATCAGGCAACCTTTGTGATCTACAATGCGCCGATCGCTGCCAACGGCGGGGTTTCCATCACCTTTGACTTCTTTGCCTACAACGGGACAGCGTTCGGCCTACCCGCCAGCAATGGAGATGGCATCAGCTTCTTTTTGATTAACGGGACAGCATCGCCCACCACTGCCGGGGCATTTGGTGGCTCCTTAGGCTATGCCCAAAAACAGGTACAAGGGATTGCCGGGATTACTGGCGGTTATCTCGGCATTGGTCTGGATGAGTTTGGGAATTTTTCTACCTCACTCGAAGGAGCACTGCAACAGCGCCCTACTCCTACCGGAGCCGCTACCCCTGTTCAGGATTCTGTAGCGGTGCGCGGCAGCGAAGCTTCTCAATATGCTTTTTTGACGGGAACCGGAACCCTGACCCCTGGAATTGATACTCCTGTTGCTCCGACCCGAGATGCGGCTCTACGCAGAGCCAAGATTGATCTAACGCCCACAGGCATCTTGAATGTGCAGGTTGACCTGAATGGCGACAACGATTTTGCCGACGCAGGCGAACAGGCAGTCACCAACTTTAACGTTGCGACCGTCAACGGAGCGTTGCCTTCTACCTTCAAATTTGGCTTTGCCTCCTCAACTGGATCGGCCACTAATATTCATGAAGTCCGTAACCTGGTGATTAACACCTTCACGGATCCACCGGTAGCAGCAGATGCCACAGTAACTGTTGCCACCGGTGGCAGTACGAACCTGACAGGCTTATCTGCAACTGACCCGGATGGGACGATCGCCTCCTATACCCTCTCCACCCTGCCTGCGGCGACCCAAGGAACGCTATTTTTAGGCAATCCTAGCAGTGGGGGCACAGCAGTAACGGCAGGTCAAGTTCTGACCCCTGCTCAAATTACTCAACTGTTCTTTCAACCTGCCAATGGGTTTACAGGCGCTAGCTTTGCCTACACTGCAACAGACAATCAGGGAGCAATAGACAGTACTCCGGCTACAGTCACGCTCAGCCGTTCTAGCACAGGAACCAACCGTCCCCCTACGTTGCCCAGTCCCACTGTCGGCAGCATTGATCCAGGTGAAACATTAAATCTAACGGGTTTAGCCGGACGCGATATAGATGGCACAATCACCTCCTATGTGATTACCAGTCTGCCTCCAGCCAATCAGGGAACCCTGTTCCTGGGCAGACCCAGCCAAGGCGGCAAGTCTGTCACAGTAGGGCAGGTGTTGACGCCCGCACAAATTAATCAGCTGTTTTTCCGAGCAGGTTCTGGGTTTACGGGTGCTAGTTTTAGCTATGGGGCAACGGACAATGCTGGGGACAGAACCAACTCCACCATTACGCTGGCGGCGTCTGCCACCGCTGGAGGCGGCACCTCTTCTTGTAAACCGGGGCGAACCCTTAAAGGCAATTCCGGTAGCAACGTGACCACAGGGACAAAGAATGCCGACAAGCTGATCGGATTTGCCGGTAATGATTCCCTGAATGGCAAAGGCTGTGATGACAAGATTCTAGGGGGGCGAGGCAACGATCGCCTATTTGGAGAAGCCGGATCAGACCTGCTGCAAGGAGGAAGCGGCAGCGATCGCCTCAACGGGGGCAAAGGAGAAGATCGGCTGAGCGGCGGGTTGGGCAAAGACTTGCTTAATGGAGCCAATCGCAACGACCAGCTGACCGGCGATCGGGGTGATGATGTGCTGAAGGGGGGCAATGGCAGAGATAGACTAGACGGTGGACTGGGCAATGACAAGCTGCAAGGAGGCAATGGCGATGATCTGCTCAACGGTCGTCAAAATAATGACGTCCTTAATGGCGAGAAGGGCAATGACGTCCTCAATGGGGGGATAGGGCGCGATCGCCTGAATGGAGGACGAGGTCAGGATACGTTAGATGGGGGGATTAGCAATGATAGTTGCTTTGGTGGCGGCGGTGCGGACGTCATTCGAGGGGGGAAGGGTCGCGATCGGCTGGTGGGAGGCACGCAGAACGATCGGCTAATTGGTGGCGCTCAAGGAGATTACATTGTCGGCGGCGGCGGGGCAGATACGCTGTCTGGCAACACGGGTCGCGATCGCTTTGTGTACCGCTCGTCTCAAAAAGGGATTGATACCATTACCGATTTTCAAATTGCTCGGCGGGGTACTGGAGCGATCGACAAAATTGACCTGAGCCGAATTTTTGCCAAACCGGGCTACAGCCGAGGCGATCACTTCAAAAAGTACGTGAGACTCTCCTCATCTGCCGAGGGAGCGATTGTGCGAGTCGATTTCAACGGTAACGCAGCCGGCGGGTTTCAGAATCTCATAACCTTAACAGGCGTTGTTCCTTCAGTCCTCAGCGCGAGAAACTTCTTGCTATAGGTAGAGGTAAGGTATCGATCAATACGCTTAGTCGAGTTTCTACAACTGCTGCCTCTATAGGGTTAGCGACAGGTTAACGACAGGTTTAGCGGCCTGACTCGACTGGCTCTGTAGCC